>NZ_JAHDIW010000012.1:0-142710 GCF_018531165.1 Geobacter grbiciae
AGATGCCATGAAGTTATCATCATGCTGCGACAGCAAATGTCACATCAGGCGTCAGCGGAAGATCGACGCTAATCAGGTAATTTTATCGATTATGAGCAGCATCTTTTCCCTTCTCTCTTGCAGGAGGCATTCCCCGGCCTCTCCCTTGAGCATGGCCAGAAGCCGATCGAGCTTGGCCGCTGCTCGCTTTTTGAACGGATCATCCAGGCCGGAGGTGAGCTTTTGGCGGGAAATGCTGAGCGTATTCTGGTCGGATGTGTCGATTCCCTCTGCGCTACTTCCTGGCTCATGTCAGTTTGTGATGAGGATGTGTTGAAAGACTCATTGACTCCCGAAGGGATCATTGCCGGAGAAGCGGCGGGAGCTGTTCTACTTGAACGGGAAGCCGCCGCGCGGCGGCGCAATGCGCCGGTTCTGGCCATTCTTTCGTCATGGGGACGGGGGACGGAGCCCAATCTGTGGCACGGTCCCATTCCCTCTACCGGGCGGGGACTCACCGACGCATTCCTTGAAGCGATTTCTCCTCACGGGGATGGAGGAAAAGGTGTCGTAACGGTCATCGCCGACCTTAACGGTGACCGGCACCGTGCCCTTGACTGGGCCTACACCGAGGGGCGGATTTTTATCGATGGTGATCGGGAGCCGGAACTGCGGCATCCCGCTTTCATCGCCGGGGATTGCGGCAAGGCCACGGGAGCGCTTCTCCTTGCCGACGCCTTGGGGCGTTTCGCCTTCCATCCAGGGTTTCGGGGGACCCTTGCCCTCAGCACCTCCGATGAATCGGGCGCCAGACGGGTCATCTGCCTGGAGCACGGTGACCACGAAGAACGGAAGGGCTTTATTGAACAGCTCCGTGCTCAACTTGCCGGTTAATATCCACGTCCGGCACAAGGAGAAAGAAGCATGTCGGCAACCGTAATCGTCAATGGTCAGACCGTCGTCCACAAAGACAGCGGGGGCGTGCTCACCACTGGCCCCGATGTCTGCCTTACCCCCATGGGGCCTTCGGTAGTGCCGATTCCCTACACCAATATCGCGGTTTCCGCCGATACCAGCCAGGGGAGTACCAGCGTTGCCATGGACAGCAACCCCATCATGCTCAAGGGGTCGGTTTTCTCCAAAAGTACCGGCGACGAACCGGGGAAGGTCGGCGGTGTTTCCTCCGGGATTACCAAAGGGAAGGCCAAGTTTGTCAACTATTCCAGTGATGTCTTTGCCGATGGGAAGCCGGTCTGCCGACGGCTTGACCCCATGGTGAGCAACCTCTCGGCTGCGGGAAACACCCCACCCGCGCCACTGCAGCAGGGAAATGCGAGGGCACGGGGCAAGCAGGCGCAAGGCCATCTCTTGTCGGTCGCCTTGGTGTTTGAACACCCCGATGTGGTCACGGGCCGGACGACCCAGCCGCTCGTCGATCTCAAATACTCATTGAACGGCCCCAAAACGATCACTGTAGCTAAGAGCGAACCCTACACTGGAATCCAGGAATACGTCCCGCAGGGTGGGTACGCCCTTGAATTTGACCGCAATGACCTCAAAGAGAAACTCACGGAAAGGTCAGTCAGTGAAAAACAATCATCCAAAGGGGCTGCGTTCAGGAATCACAAGACGAGCTGATTCGGACACAATTGTTTGAACCAAGAGGGATCCATGAAAACTGTATTCAGAAGAGCACTGCTTGTCATAACTGCAACTATACTAACCGTTTCCTTTACCGCGTGCAAAGGGAGCGCTGGAAACGGATCAGATCACAAAGAACCCGGGAAAGGAGCACAAAAGGGGATGAATACCTATAACATCGGACGGTTCTCCATTGATGTGCCGACAGAAATGAAAGAGGCGGGGCGAACCCATGAGTTCCGGTACGCGGAAATCGAGGAGTTTCTCTGGCCGAAGAACGTAGACAGGGAAGAGGCGCGCAAGGAAGCCTGGGCAAGGAGAATTGCGGAAATAAACAGCAATAGACCCCCGCGTGGAATAAAGAAAATCATTGTTGAAACCAAGGAAAGTCTGTCGGTAGGCAAGTGGTCCAAAGGAGTCTTGTATTACGGGAATGACATGAGTAGCAAAGACGGTTTCTGGATGATAATGGCAGATTATGGCCAAGTTGGCGCAATATTTATAATCAAAGGACTAATTGAATACGAGGAACCAATGTTTGATGACTTGCTCGAAATTGCCAGAAACTACGAGCCAATGAAACAAGATAAAGTCGATTCTTTTCATACTGCTTATGGAAACATAACACTTCCCTACCTCGAACAGGAATCCAGCTATGTTCGATTTGAAGGGCATCCTTTGGATTTGATGCTAGAAATAGAAATGACTGAAACCAATAATGTCGAAGAGTCAGGCCCTGTTGAGCGACTTGCTGCTGCAATATCAACAAACTTTGCACCGACGGTGGATGTAAAAAAAATTCGTGCCCGTAAGAAAAATGTGGCTGGACTTGAAGGGGAAGAGCTTGTCGTGAGGTTGACTGACGGCGGAGAATCGGAGTTACATTTCGGATGGGAATATGCCGGAAAACAAGACTCCGGGGAATACCCTCTGATTCAAATCGAGATGGAAAGTCCCGATGGGAGGGTTGAAGAGAAGTTGAAAGTTTGGGATGCGATTCTTGGCTCCATGAAATCGCTTTACAAAGGTAAGTAAATGTCAACAACCCTTAAGGTCAATCATGAGGAGTTAGTGCGACCGATTTCAGAGCTGAAAACTGATGCACGGCAGCGCATTGCTTTTGATCGCAAGGTCATTCCTATTATTTTCATCCCTGGCATCATGGGGAGCAGGCTAAAAAATCGTTTCAACAAAAGGATATGGGACCCTGACAGACCTGGTTGGATGCTTTGGAAATATGGAATATTCAAGGCTGCCACGGCTCAAACAAAAAAGGCCATGCTTGTTGGAAAGGAATTCTCTCCTGAATATCTGAGAGTAATCAATGACGATGGCAGACATAACAAAAAGTATTTTGCACACCAGTACGACACCCATCGGGCCGACCGCGGTTGGGGAGGGGTGTTGTGGAGCAGTTACGGGACGATCATCAAGGAACTGCAGACGCGCCAGTGGGACCGGACCGTAAACCTTTTTGCCGAATTTCCGGTTCATGCTTTTGGCTACAACTGGACTGCTTCCAACCGGCTGGCCGGTGAAAGGCTCGCCGGCTACATCGATGCCGTGATAACCAAATATCGCGGCATGGGGCGTCAGTGTGAAAAAGTAATCCTCGTCACCCACTCCATGGGGGGCCTTGTAGCTCGGGCCGCCTGCAAACTAAGCGGCGCCGACAATAAGGTTCTCGGTGTCATTCACGGCGTGCAGCCGGCCAACGGTTCACCGGCCGGCTATTGGCGGATGAAGGGGGGCTTCGAGCGGCCCCACACGATTCCCGAAACCGATCCGATGCACTGGTTGAAAACGCCCAAGCGCGCTGCAGCTCACAAATGGAACACCCTGGTTACCAAGGGAGTTGAGTTCGCCCCTGGAATCAGTTTCGGCAAGGGCAATATAACCGCATGGGTGCTCGGCACGGATGGGCGGGAAGTGACGGCACTACTCGGCAATATGCCCGGAGGCTTGCAGTTGCTGCCCAACAAGCGTTATCGAGATAATCACGGCTGTGCCCAGTGGCTGGTGCTCAGAGACGAATCGGGAAAGCGTCGGAATCTCCCGAAGTCGGACCCATACAAGGAAATTTACCGAGCGAAAGATGTCTATTGGCGTCTTGTCAATCCGGAGTGGCTAAATCCTGGAGAGAAAGTCAAATCAAACAAAAAATACCGCAGTAAGACTTCCTGGATTAATTATGGTGAATATCTAACAGAGGCCGAATCCTTCCACGACGCCCTTGGCGGCAAGGTCCATCCCAACACCTACCAGTTTTACTCCACCGGAATAGCCAGCCCTGATCGGGTGGTATTCACCCGGATGCGGGATACCCTGAGAAGCAAGGGAAAACGAATCATCGACATGGTTAAGGGAGATCTGCTCGGCAAGGGCGTCGGTGCGGCGGTCGATGCGGCCAGGGGAGAACTGACCAAGCCTGTGGCCGGCGCCGCCAAAACAACGCTGGCAAAGCCGTTTGCCGGTGGATCCTTGACAGAGTACGTACTGCACCCGAGCAAACTGGTGACCGCCGCGAAGGGACTTGCCGGCGCGGCAAAACAGGTGCCGGGCGCCATGGCCGAAGCGGCGAAGGGCCTTCCCAACGCATTGCCCCGGATAGCCTCCGGCATGCCGAAAGCCATCGGCATCAATGCCGCCAAGAAGGCTGCCACTACCGCTATCGGTTTGGTGGTTCGTGATGATAAGCGGTTCATCGATCGCGGCGGTTACCGCGACAAAGTCGATGAATCCGATCTCCTGGTGTTCAAGGAAAACGGTTCTCCGGCGGAGGTTGCATTCCTCATTACCCTGGAAACCCCGGATGGTGCCGGCGACGGAACCGTCCCCGAGTCATCGGCGAAAGCACTCAAACTTGGAGCCAACAGGACGTTTGCCATCGGTGACGTGGATGGCAATGAGGGGAAATTTGTCGAAAAGAAGGCCCCCCGCACAAAGCCCCAAATCCCGCCCGACTTCGATGAAGGGTGGTTTGACCGTGGACATGAACCAATCTACAAGACACGAAGCGCCACCCACATAACCGTTACCGCCATTGAAAACATGGTGCGAGAGTTGGGCCGGAAAGCGCTTGGCCTCCACTAATCCGCGTTCACGAGGTAGTGGAAGTAATAACCGATAATTGGTGTTCGTATGGACCTTCTCAATTCCACCCCCCTCATCGCCTCCCACAACATCCTTACCGACCGCAACGGCGCTGAAACCCTCCTCGTCGTCGTCAAGGGAACCTGGCGCATCGGGAGGAATGGGGCACTCTCGATAGCTGGCGAGCAGGTGCCCATTCAACTTGAGCCACGCTACCTCGGCGATCCCGCGGCATCGAGCCTCATCTACGATACGGACCTGATTCTGGAAAAGCCGGGCACCGACTGCATCCTTCTCGGTTACGCCTGGGCGCCTAAGGTCGGAGTTGGCTCTGTGGACGTCACCTTCGGGGTGGGGCCATTGCGAAAGACTGTGCGGGTCTTCGGTGAGCGGATCTGGATGAAGTGCCTGGGAATGGTCTCGATGTCAAAACCGGCGCCGTTCGAGAAGATTCCCCTCGTCTGGGAGCGGGCCTTTGGAGGGTCGGACACAAGCTGGCCCGAGCCGAAGGAGCACGAGTTCTGCTTGGAGAATCCGGTGGGGACGGGCCTTCTGGCACGAAAGACGAAGCTGGAGATCGACGGCTTGCGGCTGCCTAATCTGGAGGACCCGGCCCATCTCATCAAAAAGCCAACGGATCGTCCCAAACCGGTGGGGTTCGGACCGATCCCGCCCCATTGGTTCCCGCGGGCTGGTTATGCCGGCACCTATGACGACCAGTGGCGAAAGTATGTAAGCCCTCTGCCGCCTGACGACCTGGACCCGCGCTTCTATTTGGCCGCTGCGCCCGGTCTGACAACGGCCCGGCATCTTGCGGGCACGGAGCAGGTGCTTGTGGAAAACGCTTCCCGGGCCGGAAGGCTTCAGTTTCAGCTGCCTGGAGGAACGCCGAGCGTCTCGGTGCAGATCAGAGCGGCGGTCCTGGAACTGGAGATGCGGCTGGGCACGGTTATCGTCGAGCCGGATGAGGAACGGCTTGTCCTCGTCTGGCGCGGCCATCAGAACGTTCACGGAAAAATCCATGACGTGTACGGTGTCCGTGTCGGTTATGGTGGCCTGTAACCCATTAGTAACCATTGTGGATTTTTTTCTTGACGGCGCTGATATTAAATTGCTAGCTTGTGACCAATTGATTTAAGACAAATTCAATTGGATAGACGATAATACTCAACCATCCGCGAGGATGGGGCGGAAAGCCTACAGGGTCTCTTCGAGACAGCCGGGTTGCCGAAATATCTCACAGATATGCGGCCCCGGCTTTTTTGTGTCCAAAATCCTGGGTCGGAACCACAACCGGGATAAAAGGAGATCATGCGCCAGAAAAGAAAAATTCCCAGTACCGATCGATTGAGCGAAAGCAGAACGAGAACATTTTTTGAGATCAGGGGATGAAAGGAGTCAAAATGAAGATTGTCAGTAAGACGTCAGCGCAGTTCCTTTTTGTCGCGGCTCTGGGAGCAGGCGCTCTGACAGCGTTTCAGCTGAAGGGGACGGAGGCGCTGGCCTATCCCGCGTACTTCACGACCAATTGTGCCGGCTGCCATGCGGCACCGGTGGCCGCTACCTGCAATGGATGCCACCACCACGGCCCCGTGTCGCTGAAAGGCGCCACCAACAAAACGTCCTATGCCCCCGGAGAGTCCGTATCGGTAACCATCAGCGGCGGCAGCCAGAGCGGCTGGGTCAGGGCCATCCTGTATGACCAGAACAATCAGCAGGTGGCCATATCGAGCGGCAACGATAGCGGCATGGGGCACTCGACAACGTTCCCTGCGACCCTGAGTGCGCCGGCGCCGACTGTCCCGGGAACGTACACCTGGAAAGCTGCCTGGTTCGGCAACAGTTATGATTCTACCAATCCGACCGCGAGCGCCCATGGCGAGGTGTCGGTGAATACCAATTCGTTCACCGTTGTGGCTCCGGTCGACACCACCGTCCCGGTCGTGAGCGCCTTTACCCTTCCGGCCACTTCTACGAGCCTCACCGTTGCGGTCAGCTCCTTCACCGCCACCGACAACGTGGGCGTCACCGGCTACCTGATCACCACGAGCGCCACCGCGCCCGCAGCAAGCGCCACCGGGTGGAGCGCCACCGCCCCCACGAGCGTCACCGCTGTTGCCGGCAGCAACACCTTCTACGCCTGGGCTAAGGACGCAGCAGGGAACGTCTCCCTCGCCAAGAGCGCCAGCGTGACGGTCACCCTTCCTGACACCGTCGTCCCGGTCGTGAGCGCCTTCACGCTTCCGGCCACCGCCACGAGCCTTACCGTTGCGGTCAGCTCCTTCACCGCCACCGACAACGTGGGCGTCACCGGCTACCTGATCACCAAGAGCGCCACCGCGCCCGCAGCAAGCGCCACCGGGTGGACGGCCACCGCCCCCACGAGCGTGACCGCCGTGGCCGGCAGCAACACCTTTTACGCCTGGGCCAAGGACGCAGCGGGCAACGTCTCGCTCGCCAAGAGCGCCAGCGTCACGGTCACGCTCCCTGACGCCACCGTCCCGGTCGTGAGCGCCTTCACCCTGCCTGCGACCTCCACGAGCCTCACCGTTGCGGTCAGCTCCTTCACCGCCACCGACAACGTGGGCGTCACCGGCTACCTGATCACCAAGAGCGCCACCGCGCCCGCAGCAAGCGCCACCGGGTGGACGGCCACCGCCCCCACGAGCGTGACCGCCGTGGCCGGCAGCAACACCTTTTACGCCTGGGCCAAGGACGCAGCAGGGAACGTCTCCCTCGCCAAGAGCGCCAGCGTGACGGTCACCCTTCCTGATGCTACCGCCCCGGTGGTGAGCGCCTTTACCCTTCCGGCCACTTCTACGAGCCTCACCGTTGCGGTCAGCTCCTTCACCGCCACCGACAACGTCGGCGTCACCGGCTACCTGATCACCAAGAGCGCCACCGCGCCCGCAGCAAGCGCCACCGGGTGGACGGCCACCGCCCCCACGAGCGTGACCGCCGTAGCCGGCAATAACACCTTCTACGCCTGGGCCAAGGACGCAGCAGGGAACGTCTCCCTCGCCAAGAGCGCCAGCGTGACGGTAACGCTCCCTGACACCACCGCCCCGGTGGTGAGCGCCTTTACCCTTCCGGCCACTTCTACGAGCCTCACCGTTGCGGTCAGCTCCTTTACCGCCACCGACAACGTCGGCGTCACCGGTTACCTGATCACCACCAGCGCCACGGCACCGGCGGCATCCGCCACCGGCTGGAGCGCCACTGCCCCCACGAGCGTGACCGCCGTGGCCGGCAATAACACCTTCTACGCCTGGGCCAAGGATGCAGCAGGCAACGTCTCCCTCTCCAAGAGCGCCAGCGTGACGGTTACCGTCGCCCCTGCGGACCTCACCCTGACCATATCCGCCCTGGCCAACGGTTCGTACACCAACAAGGGAACCTTGAACATCAGCGGCGTCGCCATTGATGCCGCCGGCATCAAGTCCGTAACCGTCAACGGGCAGACCGTTACCGTCAATCCGGATGGTTCCTTCAGCTATGCACTGTCACTCCAGTCCGGCGCCAACACCGTAACGGTCGTCGCCACCGACAATGCCGGCACCCAGAAGACCGATATCCGCACCATAACCTATGACCCGGCCGCGCCGGTTCTGACGGTCTCCGCGCCGGCCGACAACAGCACCACCACCCAGTCGTTCATTACCTTGAACGGCACCATCAGCGAAACCTCCACCGTCAGCGTCAGCGTCAACGGCAGCGCCCCGCAAACCGCTGCCATCAGCGGCAACTCGTATACCGCCACCGTTTATCTGGTGAAAGGTGTGAACACCATCAGCATCAGCGCCACCGACCTGGCCGGCAACATCACAACCGCCAAGAGGACGGTAACCTACAGCGGCGTGAGCAATAACCTCGCACTTGCGGTTACCTTCCCCAATCAGGACATTACCACCAAGTATCCGTACCTGGTCCTCAAGGGGACGGTTGTCGACAACGAGAAAGTGGCCGTCAAGATTATCATGGACGGCAAGACCTACATCCCTGTAGTTGATGATGGCGTATTCATGCAGCGTCTCGTTTTCACCACTCCCAAGCTGTATGCCATTACCGTCATTGCCACGGATGCGGCAGGCAACAAGAGCACGGTCACTCGTAACGTGATTTACCGTCCCGGGTATGACCACGATGATGATTAATCTGTACCAGTAGTGACGTAGATGAAAAAAGCCACCCCCGACGGGGTGGCTTTTTTCTTTCGCTGGCATGACGGATAAGCGACACGCCGGGGCGTCCTCATGCCGCGTCAGTGGCCCCGTTCTTCCTCTCTCATCTGGCGCTGTTCCTGCTGTTGACCTCGTTTTTGCGGTTGCTCCCGGTTTTGCATTCTTTGTTCTTGAGGCCTGGGCGTCTCGCGCTGGATATCCCTCCGCTCCTGGCGCTGCTGGGGAGGACGTTGCGAGGGACCGCCCTGCTGCTCCGGTGCCCTCATCCGACGCTCTTCCTGCCGTCGTTCTCTCTGGCCGGGAACCGGCGCACTTTGCTCTCTCTGCTGTGCCGGGGCTCTCATCCGACGCTCTTCCTGTTTTCCCCGTTGCACGGGCAAAGTTTCTCTCGGGCCTCTTTGCTGCTCCGGGGCTCTCATGCGGCGCTCTTCCCGCTGTTCCCGCTGGGAAGTCGCGGGTGCCCCCTTCTCTCCCCGAGGCTGGAAGTGCTGGCGGACCGCCTTGTCGCGCGGCTGGTAACGATAATGCTCGCGGCGTATCGCCTGCTGCTGCTCCACCGTGGGATACCGATCTCCCGAATACTGCCGCTGGTAGACAGGCAGCGGGGCGCGGGGAGGAGCCGAGCCACGTTTCCACTTGTTCCACCCTCTTCGCTCATGCTCCCATTCGCGTCCCCAGTGCTCGCCCCAGCGGGGAGGGGCATCCGGCCGCCACCTGTGAAAGTACGGTGGGGGATGCCGGTAGTAGCGCACGGGGATACGGAGGATGTAGACCGGAACCACGTCCGGTTCCACGATCCACCAGGGGCCGTTGTACCAGTAACTGGCGTACCAGTCGTCGTCGTAGTAAATCCAATACAGGCCGTCATAGAAGAAATAGTTGGCAGCCACCCGCGGCGCGTAATAGACCGGGTAGCCCGGCACCGGGACCAGGTCCGGGTAGAGCGGCAGGTTGATCCCGATGCTTACATGGGGCAAGCCGATGCCGATGCTCACCTGGGCCGGGACCGAAGTCACCGAGCACAACAGCATCCACAGTAAAACGACTCCGCAGCAAATTTTCCGCATATCGTCCTCCATTTCGTCTGAAGCACAACAAGTTTATCCCCTGTTGCCAAGCTGTCAAACAGGACCTTTAGGCGGAAAACATCAGGTAACACAAAGGCCGCCCGGAACACCCGGACGGCCTGTGCTTTCTTAGCCCATGATCGGCGTCAGCAGCGGATCAGAACCGGACCTGCACGCCGTAGGGGTCCTTGATCTCCACCTTCGGGTCAAACGTCAGCTTCTTCTCGCCCCGTTGATCCAGGTACTTGTTCAGCTCCAGGTTGACGGTGAGCGGCACATCGACGCCGGCCTTGGCCAGGGCCTGACGGAGCAGGGCCTCGGCCTTGGTGGCGAAGGCGGTGGCGTCCCCCAGCACCCGCATGGCCTCGGTGGGGTTGTGGAAGCCGACGGAGTTCTCGGCGCCGATGAAGACGCAGCGGTAGAAGGCTTCCTCATAGAGATCTTTCGCCCGGTCGTAGAGGGCCTTGTCGATCTGTTTTCCCTGGGCCTGGGCGGCATGGACCTTCTCGAAGAGCTTGGCCACGGTTGCGGTGGCGTAGCCGGAGCGGAGCATGAGGGAGACGGTCCGGTCCTGGATGGCGATGACCTGGTCCCGGAGCCATTCGGGTTTTTCGGTGTGGCATTGGATGCAGGCCTTCATGTCATTCTTTAGGGGACTCATGACCCGGTGGTCCGATACCTTGAAGGCGCCGACCCGGGTGTAGGGCATATGACAGTCGGTGCAGGCCGCCCCGGCCTTCCAGTGGACGCTGTTGTTGGAGAAGAGCTCATACTCGGGGTGGCGGATGAAGCCCAGCTTGAAGCCGGTGACCGTCTGCGTCCACTCCCCCACGCTGGCATCGCTGCGGATCTGCTTGATGATGTTCTCGACCGAGATGTTCCCCATCTTGCTTCCCTGCCAGGGGAAGTAGACCCCGGTCGACTTCTTGTCGGCGTCCTTGGGGATGTTGTAGGTGACGTGGCACTGGGCGCAGACGAGGCTCCGCATCTCCTGGCGGGACAGCTTCGCCTGGTCGACCCCCAGCTTCTTCAGGGCCTCTCCGAGGGTGAAGCCCCGGGAAATCCTGAGACTCATGTCCTTGTTGTCGTGGCAGTCGATGCAGGCCACCCCGAGGGTCTTATGCTTTTCGGGAATCTTGGCGAGGACATCCTTGAAGGGGGTCTTGAAGTAGTCGATCCCCATCTCCTTTTCGAGTTTGGGCGCGTAGGGGGTCTTGCAGGTGAGACAGACGCCCCCCGCCTTGAGGCGGGCCGAGTCGATCTCCAACTGGTCTCGCACCATGTTGGCGTGGCCCCGGGGCTCGTTGTAGGCGATGCCGAACCCCCAGCCGTTGAAGAGGAGTGCCATGTAGGGGAACTCGGAGAGCTTGTCGTAGGTGACGTGATCGGCGTCGAAACCCCGCTTGTACTTGCTCTTGCCAGGAGGCTCCGGCTCCTCGGTCTTTTTCCACATTTCGTATTCGGTCGGATAGGCCTTGCCCCAGACGGCCGGGTCGACTTCGCCATCGGGGATCTGGACCGTCTTTACCGGCTGGGCTTTCTCCGGGGCGCATCCCCCGAGGACAAACAGGGTTGCCGCGGCAGCCAGCGCGATCAGGGGTGCAACAGGATTCAGTCGTCTCATTGTTGAGCCTCCTATAAGGTTTCCATGGCCCCGCTCCGCGTGTGGGAGACGCGGCGGTGGCATTTCCAGCATTGGCGTTCAGTATCGATGTGGGTCACGGTGGTGTCGTGGCAGCGGACGCAGTTCTTCTGGAGAACCTCTTCTCCGTGCTTCGAGAGCCTGATGATCTCCGGCACGTGTCCCGAATAGAAGAAGATGGCGTCCTTCGCGCCGTCGATGGATTTCCAGATATAGTGGACCGCGAGGTTCTCGTTGGGGAGGTGGCAGTCGACGCACTTGACCCGCCGGTGGGCACCGGTGTGGATCCATGCCTCGTATTCATTTTCCATGGGGTGGCACCCGACGCAGAAGTCGGGGGTGTCCGATTTGGCCAGCAGCTTCGGCGGCCCGAAAAGCACGAAGAGCGCCACCGCCGCTACGATTACGCCGATCGCCAGGTAGATGGCCTGGTTTCCGGTCCCGGGCAATCCCATATCGTTCACCTCCTTCTTGGTGATGTGCCGATTGTAATGATATGTGACTAACAGTATATCTTCCAATCTTCGCCTCGCAACGGTGAAATTCTTCCCCTTGACTTATGTCAAAGCGACTAATTGAAGAGGTCGTATTCTAATGAAGGTCGGACGCTCACGTCAGGGAGCAACCGGCACATCCGGGGTCTGGGCTGCTCCCGGCAGCTGCGGCACATTTTGTCGGCACATGATGAAAGGGGCAGGACCAGAGGATGCAAATCTCCCACGAAAGGAGCAAGAGAGGTGAATGAAATGCTGATGAGTAATGTGAAGCGGTGGGCCGCCGTCACGGCTTTTACCGCAATGGCGGCGGTCGGTACGGGGTGTGCCCCGAAAAAGGTGGAACAGGACAAATCGGCGAGCGTCGCCGACGGGACCATCGATCCGGCCGGATGGAAAAAGGCCTATCCGGCCCAGTACGAGCTCTGGAAAAAGACCGAGGAGCCGACCCCGACGGGCAAAAGCCGTTACAAGAAGGGGTATGACGAGGACGGGGTTTTCTACGACAAGCTGGATGAGTACCCCTTCCTGGCGCTTCTCTATAACGGTTGGGGGTTCGGCGTCGAGTACAAGGAGCCCCGGGGCCACGCCTACATGATCCATGACCAGTTCGAGGTGGACCCGGCACGGCTCAAGGCTGGCGGCTCCTGCCTCACCTGCAAGACCCCCTATGCGCCGGAGCTGCAGCAGCGGCTCGGCAAGGACTACTTCTCGAAGCCCTATAAGGAAGTTCACGCCCAGATTCCCAAGGAACACCAGATGCTCGGTGTGACCTGCATCGACTGTCACAACGGCAGTGACCTGTCGCTGAAGATTTCCCGTGGCTTCACCCTCGGCAAGGCCCTGGAGAAGCTCGGCGTCGACCGGGCCAAGCTCTCGGCCCAGGACAAGCGGACCCTCGTCTGCGCCCAGTGCCACGTCACCTATGCCATCCCCAAGGATGGGAACATGAAGTCCACCGATGTCTACTTCCCCTGGGACGGCAGCACCTACGGCGGCATCACCATCGAGAACATCATCAAAAAGCTCCGGAGCAGTCCGGCTAACGGCGAGTGGACCCAGGGAGTGACCGGCTTCAAACTGGCCTTTATCCGCCACCCCGAGTTCGAGCTTTTCTCCAACAACAGCCCCCACTGGCAGGCGGGTGTCTCCTGCGCCGACTGCCACATGCCTTCTACTACCGCGGGGAATCAGAAGGTTTCCGACCACCGGGTCATGAGCCCCCTGAAGAACGACCTCAAGGCCTGCGCCCAGTGCCACACCGAGACCCCGGACCAGCTCCGCGGCAAGGTCTACGCCATCCAAGACCGCACCATGTCCCGGTTCATCCGGACGGGCTATGCCACCGCCACCGTGGCCAAGCTCTTCGAGATGACCAACAAGGCCGGGGCCCAGGGGAAACAGATCGATAAGACCCTCTACGCCCAGGCCAAGGACCACTACGAAGAGGCATTCTACCGGGTGGTCTTTATCGGCGCCGAGAACTCGGTTGGCTTCCACAACCCGACCGAGGCCACGCGGGTGCTGGAAGATGCGGCTATGCACGCCGGCAAGGCCGACGGGCTCCTGCGGCAGGCCCTGGCCAAGGCAGGGGTGACGGTTCCCGCAAAGGTCGACCTGGAACTGGAGAAGTACGTGAACAATCGCGGAAGCAAGAAGTTGATGTTCAAGCCCGAGCACGAGATCAAAGACCCCCTTGCGGGGAAGTAAAGAAAACGGGAATGGGAACCGGAGCCGGTAGAGCAATCTGCCGGCTCCGCCCTTTTCCGAACGAGGTACCAATGAACAAACCGAATTTTCACTCACGCATCCCCACTTGGCGAGCCCTGGTCCAGTGGGGCTTTTTCGCCTGGGTAGTCGTCATCGGCATCCGCTTCGGCGCCTTTGTCCGCCACTTCGAGACAGGGGGAGCCACCCCGCTGGTCACCCGGCCGCCGGGGGTGGAGGGGTTCCTTCCCATCGGCGCCCTGGCCAGCACGAAGCTCTGGCTCGCCACGGGGACCGTCAACCCGGTCCACCCCGCGGCGCTGGTCATCTTCCTCACCATCGTCGGCATGAGCCTGGTGGCGAAAAAATCGTTCTGCTCCTGGCTCTGCCCGGTGGGGACCCTTTCGGAGGCTGCCTGGAAGCTGGGGCGGCGCCTCTTCGGGCGCAACTTCCGCGTCTGGCCCTGGCTTGACGTCGCGCTGCGGGGGGTGAAGTACCTCCTCCTGCTCTTCTTTGTGAAGCTTATCCTCATCGACATGCCGGCCCTGGCCCTTTCGGCCTTTCTCGATGCCCCCTACTGGGCCGTGAGCGATGTGAAGATGCTCCACTTCTTCACCAACATGTCGGCCACCACGGTGGTGATCCTCGCCATTCTCACCGGCCTGTCGTTTTTTTACAAAAATGCCTGGTGTCGCTACCTCTGTCCCTATGGCGCGCTCCTGGGGGTGGCGAGCTACCTGAGCCCCTTCAAGATCCGGCGCGATACGGCCGGCTGCACCGGCTGCCTTACCTGCGTGGCCAGCTGTCCCGAGCGTGACGTGCTCCGGATGGCGCCCCCTTTCTGGCGCCGCCCCCTTCCCGCCTGGGTCTTCCCGGCCCTGGTGGTGCTCCTCTTCGTCGCCGGCATCGGCACCGGCATGGCCACCGGGAACTGGCACAGCTCCCTTTCCGCCGACGACTATCGCCGGCTCATACCGATGGTGCCGTACCTGAGCCATTGAGGCCGCAATAAATTCGGCACAGCTTGACGCAGGTCAAGGAACAGGTACCGTATTATCTCGTAAGGTAGCAAAAACAGGAGGTGGTCCCATGCCAGACACTACGAACGACAAGCTCTTGCGCCTCATCGCTGAAGGAGTCCCCGACGCCGTCATCTTCGCCGACCGGGAAGGAATTGTCCGGATCTGGAGCCCCGGGGCCGAGCGGATGTTCGGCTTCACCGCCGCCGAGGCGGTTGGGCAGTCCCTGGACCTCATCATCCCCGAGAACCTCCGGGCCCGGCACTGGGAAGGGTACCGCAGGGTCATGGAAACAGGAGAAACCCACTACGGGACAAAGCTCCTGTCGGCGCCGGCCCTGTGCAGCGCCGGCGGCCGCATCTCCACCGAGTTCTCCATGGCGCTCGTGCGCGACTGCGAGGGAGCCATGGCCGGCAGCGGCGCCATCATCCGCGACGTGACCGAGCGCTGGCAGAAGGAAAAGGCCATGAAGGAGCGGTTGGCGGAACTGGAGCGGCACGAGGCGGAGAGGAACGGGTAGGTGGAATACTTCATTGCAGCACACGCCCTCTGCTGGGGGCTCGTGGCGGTCGTCGCTCTTTTCCGACCGCTATACGGCGAAAGCGACCGATGAAGCGTCGGATCGTGCAACTTCCCCGCAAGATGAGGGGGCGGGGGGGACGGCCCTCCTCGCCCCCTTTGTCGCTTAAGTACGCCATCTGGGGCTTTCTGAGCAGTACGGTGGGAATCCTTGCCATTTTCACCGTGACCCGCATGGCGGGACACCCCTACCTGATCGGCTCCTTCGGGGCTTCGGCGGTACTCCTCTTTGGTGCCCCTGATGCAACCTTCGCCCAGCCCCGTAACCTGATAGGAGGGCAACTCCTTTCCGCCGCCGTTGCCGTGGCGGTGGTGGCCTGCGGCGGAAGTGGCCCCGTGGCCATTGCCCTGGCGGTGGGGCTGGCAAACCTCCTCATGTATGTCACCCGAACCGTCCATCCTCCGGGGGGCGCCATTGCCCTCCTCGGGGTGCAGGGGCACGTGGGGGCCTCCTACCTCATCGACCCGATCCTTGTGGGAGTACTGATCCTCCTGACGGTCGCCCTCTTCACCAACAACATCGTCCACCACCGGCAGTATCCCAAGTACTGGTGGTAATGGTGGCGGCGACGAGGGAAAATACCTTTGACTCCCCCCGTTCCCCCCTTTACAATTTCACCATGGATATCCGGCTCCTGTCAGACGTCGCCGGCGTGATCCTCGTCGGCGGCCGGAGCCGTCGCATGGGGCGCGACAAGGCGCTCATCCCCCTTGGGGGCAAACCCCTCGTGGAGCGGGTCATCGATGCTTTTCGCCCTCTCTTCGAGCGGACCCTCCTCGTGGGTGATCGCGGGGAGCGGTTCGCATCCTACGGTCTGCCGGTCTTTCCCGATATCCATCCCGGAAGCGCTCTGGGCGGTCTCTACACAGGCCTGGTCCGGGCGGGGACTCCCCATGTGTTCGTCTCGGCCTGTGACGTGCCGTGGCCCGACCCGCGGGTGATCGCCCGGCTCTGCTCCCTGCGGGAAGGGTTCGACGTGGTGGTCCCCCGCACCGTGGGGGGAAGCGAACCCCTCTTTGCCGTCTACGGCACCGGATGTCTCCCGGCCATGGAACGGATGCTCCGGGAGGGGAACTACCGGATCTACGATTTCTATCCCGAGGTGCGGACCCGCTACGTGGAACAGGCGGAGCTGGCCGACCTGGTGACGCCGGCGCGGACCTTCGTCAACGTCAACACCCCGGAAGAGTTTGAAACCATTCGAAACAAGGAGGAAGGGATGGCGATCAAGGCGGTATCGTTTGTGGCAAAATCGGGGACCGGCAAGACGACCCTCCTCGAAAAGGTGATTGCGGAGCTGAAGGGACGGGGATACCGGATCGGGGTCATCAAGCACGACGCCCACCGCTTCGATATCGACCATCCGGGAAAGGATTCCCACCGCCTCACCGCGGCCGGGGCCGACACCATGCTCATCGCCTCGCCGGAGAAACTGGCGCTGGTGAAGAAGTATGACGAAGCCCCCTCCCTCGATGATCTCCTCGCCACCTACTTCGGCGATGTGGACATCGTCCTGACCGAGGGATTCAAGAAGAGCGGCCTGCCGAAGATCGAGGTGCACCGGATGGAACGGAGCGCCACGCTCCTCTGTCGGGGCGAGGAGCACGACCCCACCCTCGTGGCTGTGGCCAGCGACGCGGCCTTGGCGCTGGACGTGCCGGTCTTCGACCTGAACAATCCGGCCCAGCTGGCCGACTTTGTGGAGCGGACGTTCCTTGCCGCGGGTGCAGCCTGATGGATGGCATCTTTCGAGGAAACCGATGAAACTCGTTGACAGCCATGGGCGGAGGATCAACTACCTCCGCCTCTCGGTCACCGACCGCTGCAACCTCCGCTGCCGCTACTGCATGCCGGCCGAGGGGGTGGAGATGTTGAGCCACGGCGAAATCCTCTCCTACGAGGAACTCTCCCGGATTGCCCGGGCCGCGGTGGCCATCGGCATCGAGAAGATCCGGATCACCGGCGGCGAACCCCTGGTCCGCAGGGGGATCGTACCGTTCCTGGCCGGAATCGCGGCGCTGCCGGGACTGCGGCAGCTGGTCCTCACCACCAACGGCATCCTCCTGCCGGAGATGGCGGCGGATCTGCGCCGGGCCGGGGTCCAACGCCTCAACATCAGCCTCGATTCCCTGAAGCCGGAGACGTTCCGCGACATCACCCGCACCGGCAATGTGGAGCGGGTCCTGGCCGGCATCGACGCGGCCGTGGTTGCCGGCTTCCCCCCCCCGAAGATCAACATGGTGGTGATGCGCGGGGTGAACGACGACGAGGTGGTGGATTTCGCCCGCCTCACCCTCGACCACCCCTACACGGTCCGCTTCATCGAATACATGCCGGCCACCCGGGAGGAGAACTGGCAGCGGCTCTGCATCCCGGCCCAGGAGGTCCTCGACCGGATAGCCGCCAGTCACGAGCTGGAGCCGGTGGAAAGGGGGGACATGGCCGGCCCGTCGCGGGATTTCCGCATCTGCGGCGCCGCCGGGACCATCGGGGTCATCTCCGCTGTTTCGGGGCACTTCTGCGGCGAATGCAACCGGATCCGGGTCACCTCCACCGGCATGGCCAAGAGCTGCCTCTTTTCCGACGAGGGGCTTGACCTGAAACCGTTTCTGGGGGAGAACGCCCCGGCGGTGCTGGAGGATGCCCTGCGGCGGCTGGTGGGATGCAAGCCGGCACGCCATGGGATGGATGGGGAGAAGGCGGAGCATGCGGCCTTCTCCATGGCGAAGATTGGTGGGTAGGACTACGTTACTAACCGCGAGGTTCATATGTCTGCAAAAGTGATAGCCGTCTGCATCAGCGAGAACAAGGGTGAGCGGAAGACGCCGGTGGCGAGCGTGGAGCTTCGGGAGAACCACGGCATTGTGGGCGATGCCCACGCGGGGGAGTGGCACCGGCAGGTGAGCCTCCTGGCCGCGGAGAGCATCGAAAAGATGCGCAAGATGGGGCTCGACGTGGACAGCGGCGACTTTGCCGAGAACATCACCACCGAGGGGATCGACCTTCCCGCGCTCCCGGTGGGGACGCGGCTCGCGGTGGGGGAAACGCTCCTGGAGGTGACCCAGATCGGCAAGGAGTGCCATACCCGCTGCGCCATCTACCACCAGGCCGGCGACTGCGTCATGCCCAAGGAAGGGATCTTCGCCAGGGTCATCACCGGCGGGGTGGTAAAACCGGGTGATCCGATTGCCGTGGTTCGCGGGGGGTAATGTTACCGTTTCTCCCCGCATGTTACCCATACGTAATACCCTTTGAATCAGGTCGTTCCCTCCTGAATATCCCTGCCTGAAAAAATCGCACAAAAATAGACAGTTGCGGAATCCATGGTTTTTTGCCCTTTTGGTAGGTTCCTTGCTAAACGGAAGGGTGAGGCCATGTTCTGCGGCCTCTGAGCGCCGTTCGAACAGGGACAGTATCGAACCATTACAGGAGGTAATGTATGTGCGGGAGCAAACATCACGACAAACATCTCTGCACCCTGAAGAGTAACGGCGAGCCCCACAGGTCCGGCACGGTCAGGGTGGAGTGCGGTCACTGCGGGGCACGGACCGATGACCCGGGAAAGGTCTGCGACCCGATAACGCGACCAGTCATAGGATGGTTCAGCAATGGTTCCGACTATCTCGACTAGGAGACACTAACACAACAAGGCCACTTCGCTGACGGGAAGTGGCCTTTCCTTTTCCTGCGAGACCGAACAGAACGTTGAGGAACAGGGCCATGAATGTGACTGCCATTGACGAAGCGATCGACAAATATGTCCATGAACGGATGATGAACAAGGGAAAGCAACCAGCCGCGACACGATTCCTCTCCTACGCGTACCTGAAGTACGGGGGAGACGATCTGGCTGAATTCATGAAAAAGGTGGAGGGGTTGCTATGCTACTACATCGACTATCTCAAGGTCATGGGGAACCCGCTGAAAGGGCCGGAACTGGCGTGGTTTCTGTCCATGCTTGTGGTAGGCGCGGCCAGTTGCTACCTGATGAATTCGGAAGAGTTGTGGCCTGTCGGAATAGCGGTTTTTGCCGGCACGCTGGTTCATGCCGGTTCACTCCTCTGCCATGCTGCCCGCAAATGGTGTGAGGCAGGGGTCATGATCGCCATTTACCGGGAGATCCTGGAGCTTGCCGAAGGTGAGGCCAGGGGGGCAGTGTAACCCTTTTTCCTTTCCCTCCGGGCCCTGTCACCCCGTGTTCCGCAGCCCCGCGGCAATGCCGTTGATGGTGGCCGCCAGGACGTAGTTCAGCTCGTCGCTCTCTTCCCCGGCCCGCTTGCGCCGCAGCAGCTCGATCTGGATCATGCTCAGGGGGTCGATGTAGGGGTTCCGCAGCCGCAGCGACGCGGTCAGGGCCGGGTTCTTTTCCAGAAGCCGCGCCTGGCCCGTGACCGCCAGAACCATCCGCCGGGTCCGTTGGTATTCCTCCACAATCATGGTAAAAACCCGCTCCCGGACGTCAGCGTCGGTCACCAGGGATGCGTAGAGCCGGGCAAGGGGGAGGTCCACCTTGGTGAGGGCCAGTTCCACGTTCCTGATCAGGTCGAAGAAGAAGGGGAAGCGCCCCATCATGGAGCGGAGGAGCTCCATCCGTTCCTCCCCCCCGGCGGCGAAGCGCTCCAGGGCGAAGCCGACCCCGAACCACCCCGGTATCACGTGGCGGCTCTGTATCCAGCCGAAGCCCCAGGGGATGGCCCGCAGCTCCGCTATGTCCCGGCTCCGGCTCCGGCGCGCGGGGCGGGAGCCGATCTTCGCCAGCTCGAATTCCAGGACCGGCGTGGCCTGCTCGAAGTAGGGGAGGATGTCGGGGTTGCCGGTGATCCGCTCCCGGTAGAAGGCGAAGGCGCTCCCCGACATCTCCTCCAGGGCTTCCTCCCATGCCGGTTCGGGCCGTGTCTCCACGAGGCCGGCGCGGGCCAGGGTCTCCAGGGAGGCGGCCACCATCAGCTCCAGGTTCCGTTTCGCCAGGGACGGGTCGGAGTATTTCCAGTTGATGACCTCCCCCTGCTCGGTGATCTTGAGGGCGCCGGAGAAGCCGTCGGCCGGCTGGGCGATGATGGCCCGGTGGGTGGGGCCGCCCCCCCTCCCCACGGTGCCGCCGCGGCCGTGGAAGAGGCGCAGGCGCACCCCGCACTCCTGGGCCACCCGCTGGAGATCACGGTGGGCCTTGTGAATCTCCCAGGTACTCGTGAACATCCCCCCGTCCTTGTTGGAATCCGAATAGCCGAGCATCACCTCCTGCCGGCGTCCCCACGAATCGAGAAACGGCCCGTATTCGGGCGAGCACCAGAGGGCGCGGCAGATCTCCGGCGCGTGGCGCAGGTCTTCGATGGACTCGAAGAGGGGGACCGGCATCACCCCCGGGTCCTTCCCGTCCGGCGAGGCGGCCACGCGGATGCCGCAGAGCTCCATGAGCCAGATGAGGGAGAGGGTGTCCCGGGCCGAGGAGGCGCCACTGATGACGTAGCTCCTGATTGCCCTGGGGGAGTAGTGCTGCTTCAGCTTCGCCACGGCCCGGAGGGTGTCGAGGAGTTCGGTGGTCTCGGCGGACGGGGGGGGAGGGACGGGGTGGACCCCCTCCCCGCAGCTGCCGGCGCCGGCGGCAAGCTTTGCCACGGCCCGGGCATGGATCCGGGCATGCTGTCGGATATCGAGGGCGTGGAGGTGGAAGCCGAAGGTCTCCACCTGCCGCAGGAGCGGGTCCACGTAGCGGCGGGCCAGCCGCTCCCCTTCCCCCTGGGCGAGGCTTGTGCGCACCAGCATGAGGTCGGCGGCGAAGGTACCGGCATCGGGATAGGCGTCGGGGTGGTCTTCCCCGTCGCGGGTCTGCATGAGGCGGTGGTGGACACACCGGAGGAATTTCCGGTATGGCTCGCACTCGGGGTAGATGCCGGTTTCCGCGGCGGCTCCGGCCAGGG
This sequence comes from Geobacter grbiciae, assembly GCF_018531165.1. Taxonomy (NCBI): domain Bacteria; kingdom Pseudomonadati; phylum Thermodesulfobacteriota; class Desulfuromonadia; order Geobacterales; family Geobacteraceae; genus Geobacter; species Geobacter grbiciae. The sequence continues at coordinate 21,322 of NZ_JAHDIW010000012.1, forward strand.
CAGCGACATAGCGCTCCAGGGCCTCCCGGAGCTGTGGCGAGACCGCCACCCGGTTGGTTGACGGCGTCAGGAGCTCCTTCAGTTCCTCCACCCCGTCCAGGTAGCGGGCGAGGATCATCTGCCGGGCTGATTCCAGGGCGTGCCGGGTGGACTCGGCCGTTACGTTGGGGTTGCCGTCCCGGTCCCCGCCGATCCAGGAGCCGAAGCGGATTACGGTGGGGAAGGCAGCATCGGGGAGGTCCGCGCCGTAGACCTGGCGGAAATCCTCGGCCATTTCTTCATAGAGGCCCGCCAGGGGCGCCATGAGGGAGCCGGGATAGTGGTCGAGCCCCATCCTGATCTCGTCGGTCACCCCCTGGGGACGGCGGCGCACCTCGTCCGTCTGCCAGAGGGCGGTGATCTCCGCGAAGATGGCCTCCTGTCGCCGGTCAGCCTCGTCGCCGGCCAGGGGGAGGAGGTCAAGCTCCGCCAGCTCCCGGGCGATCCGGCGTCGCTTGAAGAGGACCACACGCCGCGCCACTTCCGTCGGATGAGCGGTGAAGACCGGCATGATCTCCACCTGCCGCAGCAGATCGAGGGCTTTTTCGGCCGTTATTCCCCCATCCCGCATCCGCATCAGGGTGCCCAGCAGGGAACCGGGCTTCACGGGGGCAGCGGGTGAAAGTTGCGTGGCCCGGCGCCGGCGCATCCGGTGGTTGGTCTCCGCCAGGTTGGTGAGCTCGAAGAAGGTCCCGAAGGCCTTGACGATCTGGTAGGTCTCGGCCACGGTCATCGTTCCCACGATCCTGACGGCCCGTTCCTGGAGTTCCTGCTCGGCGGGGCTGTCGAGGACCGCTTCCTCCTGGTCGGCGAGTGCCCGATGGCTGATGGCCAGCCGACGGAGCTCTTCCTCGGCATCGTAGGCAGCCGGCCCCGCCTGCTCCTTGATCACCTCACCCAGCAACCGACCCAGGGAGCGGACATCGCGCCGCAGCGGGATATCCTTCAGGGCCGGGTCCAGGGTCATCAGCTCGTTCAGCCGCACGGCCTGGTCGTCCGCCTTCCAGAACAGCTCTCGTTCCGCCATGATTTCATCCTCCGGTGATGGTTGTGTCCCTGTTGTTGCTGCTGTGATTCAAATGCCGTGCCGCTGGGTTGGCATTCCCACGTGAAGGGGTGGCGCTTGCTCTGCCAGTAGGGGCGCGGCAAGCACCGCCCCTACAAATGTACCCCATTTCGAACCATATGAAAGAACGCGGATCATCCGAATCCGCGTAACCCTTCTCACCCGCCACGTTACGCTATGGAAACATCTGCTTGTGCCCGCCGGCACCTCCTGCCAGTGAGTGCCCTTAAAAAACTCCGCAAAATCAGATAGTTAATTTTTTTTATGGTGACCATCACTTTTGGTATGCCGATTGCCATTATATCGGCAACCTGCTCTTCCTGGTGTATGGTCAGCCGCCTGATCTCTGTGTCAGGGCCGTGGCAGACTGTCAAAATCCGGAAGATTAGTTGGCTGCAGCCGATGCAGCACTATCAAAAGCTGAGCGACGTTAACAAAGGGCATGAGGAGGTCTCTATGCAGTTGACAGGATTAAAGTATGGAAGAAGGCTGCTCGATCTGGTGGAGTTTCCCGTGTCGCAGGTTCTGACAGAGGATGCTTCCCACGATGAGATCAATGAGCTGATTGCATCCCATGGCGGCAAGTGTATTGTCAAACCGGTGTTCCTCGGTGGCGTGGGGAAAAAGGGTAAGGCTGGTCTAGTGCGCATTTGTTCCAATGTCTTTGACGCGATGGTCGCCAAGCGTGACCTCTTCTTTGCCACCCATCACCAGGGGAACCGCGAGGTGCAGGCCTGTGGCGTGACCTTTGAAGGATACATCGCCTCGGACATCGAGATCTACGTGAGCATCTCCGAGTCCAGTGAATACCGGATGCCGGTCCTCCTCCTGACCACCAAGGGTGGGGTCGACGTGGAAGATGTCCCCCCCGAGGACAAGCGGACCATCGTCTTCAACCCGGTCACCGGCGTGAAGTCGTTCCATATCAACGATGCCCTGCGGGAGCTGAAGTGCCCCCCCCAGTACATCAGTTCCCTCGTTCAGCATCTGCCGAAGCTCTGGCAGGTCTATGACAACTACGGCCTCACCACCCTGGAGCTGAACCCCATCCGGATGGGGAAGGTGAAGGGGCGCTACGTCCCCTTCGCCTGCGACATCAAGGCCTCCTTCGACCAGGACAACCCGGCCTGGAAACGGCTCGGCTACCCGGAGGAGATCTTCTCCACCACCATCACCCAGTTCGAGTCGGAGATCAATGTCCTGCGGACCCACCAGGGGCAGAGCGACGTGACGGAGGTGAACCCCAAGGGGACGATCCTCCCCTTCATCTTCGGGGGCGGGGCCAACAGCGCTGCCACGGAGATCCTGGCGGACCGGGCCATCATCTCCTCCGACTTCGGCGGCAACCCCCCCTACGAGAAGATCAGGGCCATTGCCGACATCACCTTCAAGCACTGGCTTCCCCAGGCGAACGTGGTGCTCCTGATCGGGGGACGGGCCAACAACACCAACATCTTCACCACCTTCAAGGCGATCTTCGATTCGCTTCGGGAGCACATCCGCCTGAACCCCGACGTCTTCGTGGTGGCGGGGCGGGGCGGTCCCATGGTGGTGGAGGGGATGGTCTACGGCAGGGACGTCCTCGACTCCCTTCGTGTCCCCTACCGCTTCTTCGGCCATGACAGCAGCATGATGAGCGTTCTGCAGCATGCCATCGAGATCGATTCGTTTCTTGAGCCGAAACCGGTCGCGGTGGCGCCGAAGCAGATCAAGGCCAAGGCGGCGTGAGCAGCGTCGCGAGACGGAACGACTTCACGAAGGAGATAACCAATGAACTATCAAAATAATCCCTTTCCCTACCACGTCGGTGTCCAGTCGCTCCACGAGCTGGCCAACAAGCATTCCCGGGTCTGCATCATGAACATCCGGGGGACCGAGAGCTCACTCGTCACCCCCGTCTCCCACGCTTACAGCGGCGGGAACGTGGTTGCCGGGGTCCAGTACGGTGAGTCGGGCGGAACCTTCGAGACCCCCGTGGGGGACATCCCGGTCTTCGGCAGCATCTCCGACGTCATCAGGGCTGGCATCCACTTCGACACCGGCGTGGTCTATCTCCCCCCCAGCGCCGTTTCCCACGCGGTGTCGGAGATGTGCGCCCGTAACGTCAACCTGAAGCGGATCGTCATCGTGACCGAGAAGGTCTCGGCCCGGGATTCGCGCCTGATCCGCTACGGCTGCCAGAACGCCAAGGTGGACGTGATCGGGGCCAACACCCTGGGGATTGCCAACTCCTGGGATCAGGTGCGGATCGGCGGCGCCCTGGGGGGGGACGTTCCGGCCCAGAGCCTGCGGAAGGGGAGTGTCGCCATCTACAGTAACTCCGGCAACTTCAGCACCACCATCTCCGAGTACCTGAAGACCGCCGGGTTCGGAACCTCCACCATCCTCAGCAGCGGCAAGGACGTCTACATCCATTTCGCCCTGGCGGAATTCCTCTACTGCGCCGAGAACGACCCCCGCACCAAGGCCATCGTGGTCTACGTGGAACCGGGGGGGTACTACGAGAAGCAGGCCCTTGACTGGATCAGCGAGGGGCGCTTCAAGCTGACCAAGCCGATCATCGCCTGCGTGACCGGGCGGTGGAAGAAGAACCTGACCCGCTCCTGCGGCCACGCCGGAGCCATGGCGGGAAGCGGCGACGACGCCGAGGCGAAGGAGATCTGGTTCGATGACTTCTTCGGGGTGCCGGTCTTTGATCCGGAGCGGCCAGAGGTCTCCAAACGGGGGATCCGGATCAGGACCATCCAGGATGTGCCCGAGGCGGTCACCGCCTGCATGGAGCTCATGGGCGAAAATCCCGACTTTCCCTCCACGGGGGATCTGAGCCTCAAGCCGTGGTTCGTAAACGATCAGGATCTGACCATGCCCCAGCAACTCCGGATGCATCCGGTGCGGGCCATCTCCCCCTACGGGGAGGAGATCGAGAAGTTCAACAAGCTGGTGGGGGCCCGCATCATGCGGGAGCCCATGCGCAACCGCTCCGGCGCCAGCGCCATCGACCCGGCCGACTTCACCATCTCGCTCCACGGCCGCAAGCTCCTGGATCTCATCGAGGAGCCCTTCGGCGCCGTGACGGCCTACTCGGTCCTGAAGACCATGCCCGACGCCGGTCAGATGGCCGTCATCAACCCGCTCCTCAACTGGTTCGCGGCCCGGGGAAGCGAGAATATCGCCACTGTGGCTAGGGGGAGGGCCAACGGCTGCACCCCCAACGCCGCCATCGGCGCCGAGGTGCTCCTTGCGGGGAACAATCCCCTCTTTGAGTCGCTGCGGGCCACGAGCTCCTGGCTCATCGACCGGTTCTTCCACGAGACCGGGGGAGATCTCTCCATCAACGAGGAGCTCATCGAGAAAGCATGCAGCGACGGCGAGGGATTCCCCGCCGCCGTGGAGGACCCCCGTTCGGAACAGCTGGCGGAGTATTTCGGAGCACTGCTCCGGACCCATGGCCAGGAGACAATCCTCACCCGTTTCGCCCAGGTGTATAGCGAGAAACGTCGCGCCGAGGGAGAACCCGTTGATTCCTTCACGCTTCTCGCCTCCGCCATCCTCCTGGGGCTCGCCTGGAAACCCCTGGCGGAGCGCCGCATCGCCCGGGAGGTTGCCCAGGATCTCGGGACGTACCTGGGGCTGAACGGGATCATCGTTGGCGTCTCTCCCGTGAACCCGGAGCGGAATCCCTTCTGGCAGAAACTCCACGCGCTCATGGATCCGACGATCCTCTCTACCGATTTTGCGTCCACCTGCTTCCAGGTGCTTTTCAACCGGGTTCCGCAGGAGCAGGAGCTCTTCACCTACAACGCGCTCCTCAACCTCACCGTCACCAACGGCCCGGGAACCCTCAGCGCCAAGGGAGCCAAGGAAAGCATCAGCGCCCGCAACCACATCGCCACGGCCTATGCCGGCTTCCTGGCCAACACCGGCCTGGCCCACGGGGGGAATGGCTTCGAATCGGTGAGCTATCTCCTGGACATCTTCTCGGAGACCGACCCGTACCAGGGAACCCCGGTGGAGTTGGACCCGGTCCTCAAGGGGCTGGCAGCCCGGGCAACCCAGGAATTCGTGGTCCGGAAGAAGAAGGCGAAGATCGAAGGGGCGACGGAGCGGATTCCGTGCATCAACCATCCGGTGTTCCGCGACAAGGCCGAAAACCACGACCCGCGAGAGGTCTTCATCCGCAATCTTCTCAAGGGGAAGGAGATCCAGAATCCCTTCCTGGAGTTCTACCACCACCTGGTCACGGAGCTCCACGCCGAGGGGATAACGAGCAACGTCTACTGCGTCAACGTCGATGCGGTCATCGCGTGCATCGCCCTGGATCTCCTCTGGAAGCAGCTCCGGGACGGCGAAATCAGCGAGCAGGATGCCCAGGAGATCGTCTTCATCATGTTCCTCTACGGCCGGATGGCGGGGGTGTCGGCCGAAATCGCCGACCACCTGGGCAGGGGACAGGATCTCGACTGCCGCACCAATCCCGGCGAGCTGGTGTATCTGGCGTAGCGTACCCCTCACCCGCCCTTCGGGCACCCTCTCCCCCGGGGAGAGGGGGAAGAAAACGACCGTTGGAACAAGGAGGTGGCTCCATGGAGGCATTGAAAAAAATCCGCAACACCCCCGTATCCGAGTACATGCAGCGGGAAGTGGCCAGCATTGAAGGGAGCCAGACCGTTGCCCAGGCGATCCAGCTCATAAAGACGAGAAAGGTTGCCAGCCTTGTGGTCCTTCCCCGCAACGAGGACGATGTGTACGGCATCCTCACGGTGCGGGACATCCTCGGCAAGGTCATCGACCCGGGGGAGAACATCTACCGCGATATCTGGAACACCCAGGTGCACGACATCATGACCAAGCCGGTCTACAGCATCGACCCGACCATGCGGGTGAAGTACGCGCTGCGGATGATGAACCGGCTCGGCGTCCGGCGGCTCGTGGTGCTCCGGGGGAACGAACTGGCGGGGATCATCAGCGAGATCGAGATCTTCCGGGCAGTCGAGGATTTGCCGGCAGTGGCCCAGGTGGCCCTGTAGCCGCAACACCCACGCAGGGAGGCAGTCATGGAGCACAAATTCGACATAGTCATCGTCGGGGCAGGGGGAGGAGGGCTGTTCGCCGCCCTGGAGGCGGTGCGCACCAACCCGCGGGTTTCCGTGGCCGTCATCTCCAAGGTCTACCCGACCCGCTCCCATACCTCCGCGGCCCAGGGGGGGGTCAACGCGGCCCTGGGGAACAAGGACCGGGACGACACCGTGGATCTCCATGTCTTCGACACCGTCAAGGGGAGCGACTACCTGGCGGACCAGGATGCCGTCGACTACCTCTGCAGCCAGGCCCCGTCGGTGGTGCGGGAGCTGGAGAACCTGGGGGCGCCGTTTTCGCGATTCGCTGATGGCACCATCGCCCAGCGCCCCTTCGGCGGGACCGTGAAGGACCGCTGCTGCTACTGCGCCGACAAGACCGGCCATACCCTCCTCCACACCCTGTTCGAGCAGTGCCTCCGCCGGGGGGTGACGTTCTTCAACGAATATTTCCTCCTCTCCCTGGAGCATGCCGACGGCGACTGCCAGGGGGTCATCACCCTGAACATGGCCACGAGCGCCATCGAGACCTTTGTGGCCCCGGTGGTCATCCTGGCCACCGGCGGCCACGCCAAGATGTACTGGAACCGCTCCAGCAACGCGGCCGGCAACACCGGTGACGGCCAGGCCGCGGCCCTGCGGGCCGGCATTCCCCTGAAGGACATGGAGTTCATCCAGTTCCACCCGACGGGGCTGCGCAAGAGCGGGCTCCTGGTGACGGAAGGGGCGAGGGGCGAGGGGGGGTATCTCCTCAACCGCCACGGGGAGCGCTTCATGGTCCGCTATGCCCCCCAGAAGATGGAGCTGGGTCCCCGGGACCTGGTGGCCCGCTCCATGGAGACGGAGATCATCGAGGGGAACGGCTTCGAGAGCGATGCCGGGAGCTACATCGAACTGGATCTCCGCCACCTGGGTGCCGAGGCCATCAAGAAGAAGCTCCCCCAGATCAGGGAACTCTCCATGCACTTCGAGGGGGTGGACCCCATCGCGGAGCCGATCCCGGTCCGTCCCACGGCCCACTACTCCATGGGGGGGATCGACGCCCACATGGCGAAGACCGCGGTCCGCGGCGTCTTTGCCGTGGGGGAGTGCGCCTGCGTCTCCGTGCACGGGGCCAACCGGCTGGGGGGAAACTCGCTCCTGGACATCCTGGTGTTCGGGAAACGAGCGGGACAGGAGGCGGCCGAGGAGGCCCCCCGGCGCAGGGCGCTGGGGATACCCCCGGGCGCGGTTGCGGGGATGGCCGACGAAATCAGGTCGTACGCCAATCCTGAGCGCTACGAGCGTTACGGCATCATCAGGGAGGAGATGGGAAAGGCCATGGGGGACAACGTGGGGATCTATCGGGTCGAAGAGAGGCTCCGCACGGGGGTGGAAGAGATCCTGGCCCTGCGGGAGCGCTTCCGGCGCATCCGGCTCTTCGACACGGGGACCGTCTACAACACCAACCTGATTCAGATCCTGGAGCTCAAGAACATGCTCGACCTGGCCTCCTGCGTCGCCATCACCGCCCTGGCCCGGCAGGAGAGCAGGGGGTCCCATTACCGCGAGGACTTCCCCCGGCGTGACGACGGAGCGTGGCACATCCATTCCCTCTGCACCATGGAGCGGGATGGCGAGGTCCGTCTCGGCCACAAGCCGGTCACCATGGGGAAATACTCCCTCGAGACAAGGAGTTACTAATGGAACGGCGAGAGGTTTCATTCCGCATCTACCGCTACAACCCCCAGGTTGACCGCACTCCTTTTTACGACAACTTCAGGATTGCCGTCGAGAAGGGGATTACCATCCTGCGCGCCCTGAACCACATCAAGGAGCACCTGGAGCCGCGCCTTACCTTCCGGGCCTTCTGCCAGGCGGGAATCTGCGGTTCCTGCGCGGTCCGCATCAACGGGGTCTCGAAGCTTGCCTGCACGACCCAGGTCTGGGACGAGCTGGGGGGGGACGGAGAACACACGATCCTCATCGAGCCCCTGAACAATCTGGAAGTGATCCGGGACCTGGTGGTGGACATCGACCCGATCATGGACAAGCTGAAAGAGAATTACAGCTGGGTTAAGCCGGCGATCCCCCAGGAGGAAATGGGGCGGAAAGAGCATCTCGTGAGCGACGGGGAGTTCGAGGCCATCAACGCGGCATCGGACTGTATCCTCTGCGGGTCGTGCTACTCGGAGTGCAGCATGATGGAGGTGAACCGGAGCTACATCTCGCCGCCGGTCCTCGTGAAGGCGTTCCGCATGAATAACGACTCCCGCGACACCCTCGCCTGTGAGCGGCTGGAGCGGGTCTCCTCCGACCACGGCCTGTGGGACTGTGCCCACTGCCACAAGTGCATGGAGCACTGCACCAAGAACATACCGATCATGGACGGCATCCACCGCCTGCGGGAGGAAGCCTTTGAGCGGGGGATGACCGACTCCGAGGGGGCCCGTCACGCCCAGGCATTCTTCGACGACATCCGCGACCTCGGCAGGCTGAGGGAGGTCACCTTGCCGCTCCGCACCAAGGGGATGATCGGGAGCCTCAGGATGGTACCCCTGGCGGTCAAGATGGGGCTCAAGGGTCGGACTCCACCCCTGTGGGTGCGGCCGATTCCCGACATCGACCGGGTCAGCGACATTTACAGCCGCCTGGAGGCAAATCCGGGCGGGGAGGCTGTAGGGGCAATTCATGAATTGCCCCTACGGTCGGCGCCACGAAGCGGAGAGTGCCTATGAGATACGCTTATTTCCTGAGTTGCATCAACGAGTCCATGACCAGGGAAGTGGACCAGTCCCTCCACCTGTGGAAAAAGGACCTGGACCTCGAACTGGTGACCCTGGAGAACGGGACCTGCTGCGGGGGGAGCAACCTCGATTACGTGAGCCCCGACCACTTCATCATCGTCAACGGGCGGAACATCGCCCTTGCGGAGCAATTGGGGCTCGATCTCGTGACCTCCTGCAGCACCTGCCTTCTGACCCTGCGCCGCGCCAAGCATCTCCTGGGCACCTCCCCCGAGAAGCGGGAGCTGGTGAATGCCCATCTGGCGGACGAAGGGCTCCGCTATGAAGGGGCCAGCGACGTGAAGCACCTCCTCTGGGTCATCAACGAGGATTACGGACTGGAGAGGCTTGCCGGCAAGGTGACCGCCCCTCTCTGGGGGGTCCGCTTCGCCCCGTTCTACGGCTGCCACATCCTGCGCCCCTCCTCCCTCCTGGGGAGGGACAACCCCGCCGCCCCCTCGTCCCTGGACCGCCTGGTTGAGGCCCTTGGCGGGAGCCTGGTGGAGTACGGCTCCAAGAACAAGTGCTGCGGCTTCCATACCCTCCTGGTGGCGGAGAAGCAGTCCCTCGCCATGACGGGGAACGCCCTTGAGGATGCGCTCCGGGCCGGGGCCGACTACATCGTCACCCCGTGCCCCCTCTGTCACACCGCCCTCGATGCCTACCAGGACAGGGCTCTGTCGGGACGTGCCGCGGCCGGAAACATTCCGGTCCTCCACCTCTCCCAGATGATCGGCCTCGCCTTGGGATATTCAAAAGAGGAGCTCGGCATAGACCGTCATATGGTCGCCGCATAGTCAGTCCGATACATTTTTGAGTGGACGAGCACTTACAGCCATGGGTGCTCCTTTCTCTGGCCGGGGGACGCTCCGGCCTTTTTTATCCTTTCCCTCTTCGGTTCCTTATGCAGGAACGAGGTAACTCTTCTCTCCCACTCTGTTACCGTACGGTAACGACGGTACGGCTCTGTATCCCTTTTTCCGCGCGCTGTATTCTGAATAATCCAATATTATCAACCCGATGCAATTTTTTGAGTGGCTCGAAGTATTTGGTACACCACTTGCCATTAGTCATGGCAAGGAATCTCGATGGCTCGTCTGTCACCCGTCCGGTTTTCGCAGGAGGTGAAAATCATGGGAAAAATTCTGGAATTGGTTGGCGGCCCCCCCGCATCGGGGAAAACAACGTACATTCGAACAAACTATGAAACCAAGGGTAGCGGGGAGTTCGTGCATCTTGATTACGACGCAATGGTCGTCAAGGAAGCGGGGAGGTGCCGCGGAGATGTTCAGGAACAGGATGTCAGGGATCATGTCAGCATGGTGTACGGTCGCGAGCGCTCCACGGTAATTTACGGTGATGCCGGGAGAGTGACGGTGGATTGGCCCTTTTGCGTGTCGAAAAGGGCTGAGGAGTACATCTCGATTGGCCGTAATGCCGGCCGTCACATTGAATGCAACTTTTTTACGGCACAGGCCACCGAAGCCTGGAAACGGTCGCTGACCCGGCATGTGGCCGGCGAATACAACGCGTTTACGGTCTTTCTGAATAAACACGCCGACATTGGAGAATCATTGCGGCCGAGTTTTCAGGACTTTCTGGAAGCCCACCGTGACATGCCGGCATCCGTCGAGCGGATTTTCCCCCAGGCCGACGTGGCGTATCTCTGGGACAACAACGAGCGGGATGCCGTGCCGGTGCTCATCGCAACGTGCAAAAAAGGCGAAAAAATTCACGTCATCGACCAGGGCCGGTGGGACCGGTTTCAGTACAAGCGGGAGATTGACATTGATGCCGAATTCGAGGTGCTGGACAGTCGTGTCGAGGAATTCCAGGGAAAGCCGAGAACTCTGTTCAAGGTGCAGTATGCCAATGTAATACGGAGTGGGAGAGAGAAGGAGTTTTTGATTTAGCCCGGGAGTGTAACAGGGAAGTATCTTTCCCGTTGCGATTTGGGACATTTATCCACTGTTTCCGGCACTTGTTCCGTTACCTGTTCCAACCCTGAAGCAGTCTGAAGTGTATACACGGAAAATTTGTTATTGACACGTGATTTCATGTGGTTACGCGTGGTGCTTATTCGTTGTGCAGGATGCAGAAGTGCCCAATGATACGTGACAATCCTGAAACATATCCACAGTTGCGCGCGACTTATCCACACCCGCCGTGGAAAGCGTGTGACGCACCGGTTTTCATGGCAATTTACTCATATTGGGATTCCTTCCGCCCCGATGGTCGCCGTCGCTCACCTCACCCCCGGCAATCCCGCGTTTCGGGGCCGGTGATGGGGCTCCCCTCCTCTTCCTCGTGCTTGAAAAAGACGAAAGCTTTTTCCCATCGTTGCGAGCCCGAGCCCCTCCCCTAGAACCGACAGGGTTCTGAAGAAGCAGCCGTCCTCCCCCTTGTGGGCATTTTCATGCCCCCCATGGGAATGTATTGCCCCAATTGTCTGTTGCCCATTAAGGGCTCCACGCTGCCGCTTCCCTCTATTATTTTCTGTGACGGCCTCTGGTTTCGTTTTTCAGGCATTCTGCGCTGGAAGGAGGCGCGCTGCGTATAGTACAAAAGCCTGGATTGAGTATAGCAAATGTGCTATGTTTTTTCATGGTTTGGACAATCACCTATTACAGCGAATCGCTTCAAGAGGAAATACTGGCAATGCCGGCGGGCTTTCTAGGCAGGTATCTTCGGTATACTGACCGCATGGAGGTTTACGGTCCGGACCTCGGCATGCCGCACACCCGCGCTATGGGGGAAGGGCTGTTCGAACTGCGGCTTAAGGCCTCGGAAGGTATAGCGCGGGTGTTCTACTGCACCATGGTCGGCAAGAAGATCGTGATGCTGCATCAATTCACGAAGAAAACGGACAAGACTCCGCCCAGAGAGCTTGAACTGGCGCGGAGGAGGATGAAGGAGGTTAAGAATGCTCACGCACAAAAAACTTAAAGCCCGTGCGCTCGAACGCCCGGATGTGAAAGCCGAATATGACCGGCTTGACGAGGAATTTGCTTTTCTGGAAGAATTTCTGAAAGCGCGTGCAGCTGCTGGAGTTACACAGGCGGAAGTTGCCGAACGCATCGGTACAACACAGTCGGCAATTGCACGGCTTGAGTCAGGAGGAGGAAAACATTCTCCCTCGCTGGCCACGCTGCAGAAGTACGCACACGCCCTCGGTTGCCGTCTGGAGTTGCGGCTCGTCAAAGAGACTAAAGCTCGGGAAATTGAAGGAAGGGCCAGCCACCCAGGTCGGGCCGCCACGAAGCGGGTGGCTGGGTAGCTTCGCTACTGTCAGCGAGAAGTATGGTGTGTTTGGTCGTCGCACGGGGACGTTGTCTATTTGTCAATGATACTGAGTTGGCAAATAAACAACTTGTTGCTGAGCGGTTCACGCACGCGCATGAATCGCTTACCTACCCATATTGAATATTTAGTTAGTGAGCATGAAAAATATTAAATTTGTCTTCGCGAGGGCCGACCGCGATATTTTAGTCGAGCGTCATGCAACCCACTACTCAGCTTCTTCGAGACGTGCTTCAAGGCATTTCGGAGATGCTCAACGGTAAAGCGATTAGCAGCGGTTTCAGCATCTCGGTCTCAATGTTCAACCAGCCAGCTATGCAATTTCTACCCTGCGCCTGTTGTAGCCAGCAGGCGGCCGGATGTCAAACATTAAGAGTTTGCCATTCAGGCAAGCGTTCCTGCGCCACCATGAATTCTGGCCGGCACCCGGCAGCTCCCGTCCGTCCGGCCCTCTCTTCCCCTGTTGCCAGTGCTTTGAACGAAACCGGGGCACGTAACGTTTCCCACCCATCCGTTACCGCAAAGTAACGTCATCCCTGTCCCCGCGCATCCCTCCCGTGGCTTCTTTCTTTGATTAGTTTATTAGTATCACATGGTTATGATTCTTTATTTTGGTTGGCGCATTTGGTACGTCACTTGCCATTGTGATGTCAGGTTGTTGGTTCATAATGTCAGGGACGGCGGGAGTTTTGACGGAAGGGTGCTTTAGGTAGAACAATATTTTATGCCGGTTGTAGGGGCGATGTCCCGTTGTCCCGAAATATGATGAGACATCGAAGAAAGGGGAGTATTCCATGGGGAATCACGTCTGGCGGCCGCTCTTCATCGCCGTGGCCCTGATCGCACTGGTCCTCGTTGCCAGAACGTTCCTGGTGCCGAAAGACTTCGGCGTCCACGAACGAGGGTACATGTACGGCTGGCACCGCAAGGGTAACGAAAACGAATGGAAGGCCGTGACGGTGAAGTACCGGACGGCCGCGTACTGCAAGGAATGCCACGCCGACAAGGCGGAGAGCCTGGCTCGCACCCCCCACGGGATCATCTCCTGCGAGAACTGCCACGGGCCGGCCCTGAACCATCCCGAGGACCCGCCCACCCTCACCATCGACCGGAGCCGCAAGCTCTGCCTCCGCTGCCATGCAGCCCTCACCACCCCCACCAGCGGCAGGGCCTCCATCGCCGGCATCAACCCCGAGACCCACAACCCCGAGGCGGAATGCGTTCTGTGCCATGATCCCCACAACCCGGTCGTCAAGGAGGCTCATGCAAAACGAGATGAGGAGGCCGGGATGCTAGGCGCAAGTGAGCGAGGAAGCGAGGCGTACCCGTTGGTACGTTGAGCTTTCGAGTGAGCGGCAACAACGCAGACCGGCCCCGCAGTAGTTTTGCATGAGCCTCAAGGAGGAGCAGCAATGAACAGGCGAGATTTTCTCAAAAATAGCATCACGGTCATCGCGGGGCTGGCGGTGCCCCTCTCGGCCCTGGAACTCATCAGTCCGAGGAAGCTCCTTGCCAATAAGGGAGACGAATCGCCGGTCCGGTGGGCCTTTCTGGTGGACACCCAGGCCTGCGTCGGGTGCGGCTTCTGCGTCAAGGCGTGCAAGACGGAGAACGAGATCCCCCACGAGACCAACATCACCCGCACCTGGGTGGAACGGTACGTGGTCACCCGGAAGGGGAAGACCTACGTGGATTCTCCCCGGGGAGCCCGGGACGGCTTCACTACGGACCGGGTCGACCAGGGGGAGGAAGGGTATCGCGAGGTGAAGGCGGAGGAGATCGAAAAGGCGTTCTTCGTGCCGAAGCTCTGCAACCAGTGCGATAACCCCGCCTGCGTCCAGGTCTGCCCGGTGGGGGCCACCTACCAGACCCCCGACGGCGTGGTGCTGGTGGACCGGAAGCACTGCATCGGCTGCGCCTACTGCATCATGGCGTGTCCCTACGGGGTACGCTCCTTCAATCCGGCCTACAAGACGGCGGAGAAATGCACCTTCTGCTACCACCGGATCAGCCAGGGGATGAAGACGGCCTGCGTGGACGCCTGCCCCTTTGGCGCCCGGAAGATCGGCAACCTCCGGGACCCCGACGATCCCGTGACGAAGACCATCATGTCGGGACGGGTCGGCGTCCTGAAGGAGCAGTACGGCACCAAACCGCAGGTCTACTATCTTGCCCTTTCCCGGGAGGTGAAATAGCCATGGTACACGGTGAAGCATGGACGCTGAAAGAGCTGTTCGTCTACCCCAACGAGTACATCTACTGGACCATCCAGATCGTCATGTACCCGTTCATGACCGGCCTCGTGGCCGGCGCCTTTGTCCTCTCCTCCCTCTATCACGTCTTCGGGATCAAACAGCTGAAGGATATCGCGCGGTTTTCGCTGGTTTTCTCCTTCGCCCTCCTCCCCGTGGCGATGATACCGCTCCAACTCCATCTCCAGCACCCGGAACGGGGGATCGAGGTGATGCTGACACCCCACTTCACCTCGGCCATTGCCGCCTTCGGCATCGCCTTCTCCACCTACGGCATGATCGTCGCCTCGGAGCTCTGGTTCGTCTACCGGCGGCACTTCGTGGAGACGGCCCTGGCGCTTAGGGAAAAGCGGGACAAGACCATCCCCGAGCGGGGACGGCAGCTCCTCTTTTCGGCCCTCACCCTCGGCGCCTGGGACATCAGCGAGCACGCCCTGGCAAAGGATGAACGGGCAGTGAAGATCATGGCGACCACCGGTATTCCGGTGGCCTGTCTCCTCCACGGCTACGCCGGTTTCATTTTCGGCTCCGTGAAGGCCAATGCCCTCTGGACCACCCCCCTCATGCCCTTCATCTTCATCTGCTCCGCCGTGGTGTCGGGGATCGCCCTCTGCGTCCTCTGCTACATCGCGACCATGGAGATCCGCAAGCTCATCGTCGCCTGGAAGCGAAAGAGCGACCCGAGCCTCCCCACCCCGGAGGAGATCCGGACCGTGGAGATGTACGAGGTCACCATGACCGCTAAATACCTGGTTCTGGCCCTCCTGGCGGCCCTGGGGCTGGAGCTCCTGGACCTCCTCTTCCGGGACTACGCCAAGTTCAGCTCGTGGGAGATCGTACGGAGCCTCATCTACGGCAAGGATTTCGTCAACGTCTTCGTGATCCAGTACGGCATCGGCAACCTGGTCCCCCTGGCTCTCTTCCTCCTGCCGCGGCTCACGGTGCGACGGGCGGTCGTGGCCACGATTCTGGTCCTCATGGGGGTCTTCATGATGCGGTGGAACCTGGTCATCGGCGGCCAGGCCTTCTCGGCCTCCTTTTCCGGCTACATGCACTACGAGCTTCCGATCATCCCCCGCGACATCGAGACCTTCAAGGAGGGGCTCCTGGGTGCCCTGCTGGTGGGGGTGCTGCCGTTCATCTTTTTCTGGGGGCTGAACAAGATTTTCCCGGTTTTCAAGTGCGAGGATACCCATTGAATAAAAGTTTGGAGCCATTTTCGATTACTTGACTAAAGTCAAGGTGGCATGGTTGCAAAACGCTATTTTACGGATAAACTTTGCTTAGACTAATATGTTGAATTGATTAGATATTGCACACTTATCCACGTAACGGGAGGAACGTCATGGCGAGAGGAATTCTCCGAGCAGCAGTCAGCCGCGTATGTCTGATTCTGGTGCTGTCCTTTGCGGCGCACGCGTACGGTGATCCGGGCAAGGACCTGTTCGACAAACAGTGTTCAGGCTGCCACACCGTCGGCGGCGGCGATTCGGGAGGGCCGGACCTCAAGGGGGTGACCGACAGGAGGTCCGAGGAGTGGCTCGAGTCGATCATCATTCATCCGGATGCGATGGCTGCGACCGATCCGGCCCGGAAGGAGCTGATCAAGAAATACGGCTACGAGATGCCGACCCTCGGCATCAGCCATGATGACGCCATTAAAATCATCGCCTGGCTCAGGGGAGGGGGGGGTGGCGCCGCCCAGGCGGGTGCCCCGCCGGCGGACGAGCATCCGGAAGTCGTGGTGACGCCGGCCCTGGTTGCCAAGGGTAAAGCGCTCTTCACCGGGCAGAAGCCACTGGCCAACGGGGGCGCGCCGTGCATCGCCTGCCATCGGATCTCGACCCCGGGTATCACGGGGGGGAACCTCGCCGTCTCCAACCTGAGCGCCTCCTACCAGAAGATGGGAGAGAAGGGGATGCGGGGGGCGCTCAAGGCCCTCAAGTTCCCGACCATGAAGAAGATTTACGAGAACCGCCCCCTGACCGATGACGAAGTAACGAGCCTGATCGCCCTGTACAAGGATGCTGCCCTCACTAAGAGCACACCATCTGCGTCCTTCTTCCCCGCCTACGGCGCGGGGACTTTCGTCGTGTTCCTCGTCGGCTTGACTCTCTACAAAAGGAGGACCAGATAAATGACACAGGAAAGGCTCAAGGACGACCGGTGCGGATGTGACCGCGGGTGGGAAGAGTTCTACCGGAACCGCTGGCAGTACGACAAGGTGGTGCGGAGCACCCACGGGGTGAACTGCACCGGCAGCTGCAGCTGGATGGTCCATGTGAAGGACGGCATCGTGGGGTGGGAGCTCCAGGCCAACGACTATCCCCAGTTCGACGGGACCATCCCCAACCACGAGCCCCGTGGCTGTACCCGGGGGATCAGCTACTCCTGGTACCTCTACAGCCCCTTGCGGGTGAAGTACCCCTACATGCGCGGCGCTCTCATCGATCTCTGGCGCGATGCCCGGAGCCGTCACGAAGACCCCGTGGAGGCCTGGAAGAGCATCGTGGAGAACCCGGAATCCCGCCGGGCCTATGTGAGCAAGCGGGGGACCGGCGGCATGCGCCGGGCCGACTGGGACGAGGTGACCGAACTGATCGCCGCCTCCTCCATCTACACGGCGAAGAAATACGGCCCGGACCGGGTCATCGGCTTTTCGCCGATCCCGGCTATGTCCATGATCAGCTATGCGGCCGGCACCCGGTTCCTCCAGCTCTTCGGCGGGGTCGCCATGAGCTTCTACGACTGGTACTGCGACCTGCCGCCCGCATCGCCCCAGGTCTGGGGGGAGCAGACCGACGTCAATGAGTCGGCCGACTGGTACAACGCCTCCTACATCGTGCTCTGCGGCTCCAACGTCCCCATGACCCGGACCCCCGATGCCCACTTCATGACCGAGGCCCGCTACCGGGGGACCAAGGTGGTGGTCATGTCCCCGGACTACAACATTGCCACCAAGTTCGCCGACAACTGGCTCCCCGTGGAGCAGGGGCACGACGGCGCCTTCTGGATGGCGGTGAACCACGTGATCCTCAAGGAGTGCTACGCCGACCGCCAGGTCCCCTTCTTCCAGGAGTACGCCCTGAAATACACTGATCTCCCGTTCCTGGTGAAGCTCACCCCTTCTTCCCCTCTCCCTGAGGGAGAGGGCCAGGGTGAGGGTGGGGTTATCCTCAAGCAGGGGGAATTCCTCCGGGCCGCCGAGTTCGAGCGGAGCGCCTCCCTTGAGCATGCCGACTGGACCCTCTGCGTGGCCGACGGGGCCGGGGACGTGAAGATCCCCCACGGGAGCCTCGGCACCCGCTGGAGCAAGCAGGAGGGGAAGTGGAATCTGGACATGACGGATCTCGTGGATGGTACCCCCATCGACTGCCGCCTGACCCTCCTGGGTGGCGAGACCGGGAAGGTTCGCTTCACGTTCGAGGCTGAAGGGGAGAGCGTCCGCGAGGTGCCGGTCCGGCGGATCGAGACGAAGAACGGCCCGGTGACGGTAGCCACCGTGTACGACCTCCTCATGGCCCAGTTCGGGGTCTCCCGGGGGCTCGGGGGGGACTACCCCAAGAGCTACGAATCCGACAAGCCCTTCACCCCCAAGTGGCAGGAGAAGTACACCGGCATCGCCGCCGACTCCCTCATCAAGATCGCCCGGGAGTGGGCCGAGAACGGGGAGCAGAGCGGCGGCCGGAACATGATCATCATCGGCGCCGGGGTCAACCACTGGTACCACAACGACCTCATCTACCGGGCCGCCATCACCGCCCTGATCCTGACCGGGAGCGTCGGCCGCAACGGCGCCGGCCTCGCCCACTACGTGGGGCAGGAGAAGGTTGTGCCCTTGGCCCCCTGGACCTCCATCGCCATGGCCCAGGACTGGGTGAAGCCCTCGCGCCTCCAGAACACCCCGAGCTTCTGGTTCATCCACTCGGACCAGTGGCGCTACGACCGGACCTTCGTGGACTACTTCAAGCCCGAGACCGGCGAGCGGATGCCGCTCCACGCCGCCGATATGAACGCCAAGGCGGTCCGGCTCGGCTGGCTCCCCTTCGCCCCCCACTTCAACGAGAGCCCCTTGAGGCTCGTGGAGTCGGCCAAGGCCGCCGGCGCCCAGAACGACGACGAAATCCGCTCCTGGCTCGTGAATCGCCTCAAGAGCGGCGAGACTCGCTTCGCCATCGAGGACCCGGACGGGCAGGGGAACTCCCCCAAGGTCTGGTTCATCTGGCGGGCCAACGCCATCTCCTCCAGCGCCAAGGGGCACGAGTTCTTCCTGAAGCACGTCATCGGCGCCCCCAACAGCAGCGTCAGCGCCAAGGAGGTGGCCAAGGGGCAGGTGAAGGATCTCGTCTGGCACGACAAGGCCCCGGAGGGGAAAATGGACCTGGTGGTGGACCTGAACTTCAGGATGGACACCTCCACCCTCTACTCGGACATCGTCCTCCCCACGGCCACCTGGTACGAGAAGTCGGACCTGAACACCACCGACATGCACTCCTTCATCAACTGCCTGGACGCGGCCGTGCCGCCGTCCTGGGAGTCCAAGTCCGACTGGAAGATCTTCACCCGCATCGCCAAGAAGGTGAGCGAGCTGGCGGTGAAGCACCTCCCCACGCCGGTGAAGGACATCATCGCCGCGCCGCTCCTCCACGACACTCCCGGCGAGATCGCCCAGCGATCGGTGAAGGACTGGAAGCTCGGCGAATGCGAGGCGATCCCCGGCAAGACCATGCCGAACCTGGCCATCGTGGAGCGGGACTACGTGAACCTCTATAACCGCTACGTGTCGGTGGGGCCCCACATCGGGCACCTCCATGCCCACGGGGTGAGCTGGGAGGCGGACGACGTCCACGAGCAGCTCCTGGAGACCATGCCGACCCGGAACTGGAACGGCAAGTCGTTCCTCGACATCGAGGACGAAAAGACCGTGGCCGACGTGCTCCTCTCCTTCGCGCCGGAGTCCAACGGTGAACTGGCCTACCGGGCCTACCAGAACCTGGAGAAGCGGGTCGGCAAGCCCCTGGCCGGGATCGCCGCCGGAAGCCGCGACCTGCGGATCAAGTGGGAGCACGTGACCCAGAAGCCCCAGCGCTACTGCAGCACCCCAGTCTGGAGCGGCCTCGTGAACAACGGGCGTCCCTACGCCCCCTATACCCTGAACGTGGAATACGACGTGCCGTGGCGCACCCTCTCGGGGCGCCAGTCCCTCTACCTGGACCACCCCTACTACGGCGAGTTCCACGAGGGGCTCCCCACCTTCAAGGCGAAGCTCAACCCGGCGATTCTGGACGAGACCGAGGGGGAGAAGGGGCTTGTCCTCAACTTCCTCACCCCCCACGGCAAGTGGAGCATCCACTCCACCTACAGCGACAACCTCCGGATGCTCACCCTGGGCCGGGGGGGACCGGTGGTCTGGCTGAACCACGAGGACGCGGCCGGGGCCGGCATCGAGGACAACGAGGAGATCGAGGTCTACAACTTCAACGGCGTGGTGGTCTCCCGGGCCTGTGTCTCCTCCCGGATCCCGAAAGGGGCCGCGGTGATGTACCACGCGCCGGAGCGGACCATCAACATCCAGAAGTCAAAGAAGACCGGCAAGCGGGGCGGGGTCCACAATAGCCTCTCCCGCATCCGCCTGAAGCCGACCCTGATGCTCGGGGGCTACGCCCAGTTCAGCTACTACTTCAACTACTGGGGACCGACCGGCGTGAACCGGGACAGCTACGTGGTCGTCAGAAAGCTGAGGGGGTGAGACAATGGATGTCAGAGCACAACTGGTAATGGTGTTCAACCTGGACAAATGCATCGGCTGCCACGCCTGCAGCCTCTCCTGCAAGAACATCTGGACCGACCGCAAGGGCGCCGAATACATGTGGTGGAACAACGTGGAGACGAAACCCGGCGTCGGCTACCCGAAGAAGTGGGAAGACCAGGAGGCGTTCAAGGGGGGGTGGGTCGCCGACGGGCATAACCTGCGGCTCAAGGCCATGGGGAAGGGGCCGACGCTCCTCAACATGTTCTTCCAGCCCAACATGCCGAAGCTGGAGGATTACTACGAGCCCTTCGACTTCGACTACGGCAACCTCTACGGGGCCAAGGGGGGTGACGACCAGCCGGTGGCCGAGGCCTTCTCCCAGATCTCCGGGGAGAAGATGGCCCACATCAAGGCCGGCCCCAACTGGGACGACGACCTCTCCGGCTCCCAGGTCTACGCGGCGGCGGACGTGAACCTGGAGGACAAGAAGATTATCGAGCAGTACAGCACGATGTTCATGCAGTACCTCCCCCGCATCTGCAACCACTGCGCGAACCCCGCCTGCGTCGCCTCCTGCCCATCCCGGGCCATCTACAAGCGGGGTGAGGACGGGGTCGTCCTGGTGGACCAGGAGGTCTGCAAGGGGTGGCGGTTCTGCACCAGCGCCTGCCCCTACAAGAAGGTCTACTTCAACTGGAACAGCGGCAAGGCGGAGAAGTGCATCTTCTGCTTCCCCCGGACCGAGACCGGCCAATGCAACGCCTGCGCCCACAGCTGCGTCGGTCGTATCCGCTATGTCGGCGTCCTCCTCTATGACGCCGAGAAAGTGGAGCAGGCGCTCCTGAAGCCCGACAACCAGCTCGTGGAGGCCCACCGGGCCGTGATCCTCGACCCCCGGGACGAGGCGGTCCGGGAAGGGGCGAGGAAGAACGGCGTCCCGGAGCAGTGGCTGGAGGCGGCCGAGAAGTCGCCGGTCTACGCCCTCGTCAAGGAGTTCGGCCTGGCCCTGCCGCTCCACCCCGAGTTCCGGACCATGCCCATGGCCTACTACATCCCCTCCCTTTCGCCGGTTCTTTCCGCCGCCGGCGAGCTTCACGAGCTGGTGGAGCACGGGACGATCCCGACCCGGGAGGCCCTGCGGGCCCCCATCGGGTACCTGGCGAGCCTCTTCGGCGGCGGCAACCGGGACGTGGTGGCGGCGGCCCTGGAGAAGCTCATCGCCCTTCGCATCCACATGCGGGCCAAGAACCTCAACCAGCCCACGGACGAGGCGAGCCTCGGGAAGGCAGGGCTCGACGAGGCAGGGGCGAAACGTCTCTACCGTCTCTTCACCGTCGGCGGCTACAGCGAGCGGAACATCATCCCGCCCCAGCAGCGGGAAGAGCTCGATCCTCACACCCGCAAGGGGGCCAGCGGCTTCGGCATTCTCAAGAAGACGGGGAGGGGGAGACGATGATTGCGGATATCTATTCATCCCTGGCCCGGATGCTCGACTATCCCCAGGAGAAGAAAGGCCTCCTGTGGGCCATCGGCACCGTCCAGGGGTATCTGAGCGAAGAGGGGCTGGAGTGCCCCCTCGACACCTTCGGAGAGTTCATGGCCGCATCGACCCTGGCGGAGCTCCAGGAGGAATACGTGGCGACCTTCGATTTCAACCCGGCGGTGGCCCCCTATCTGGGGCACCACCTCTTTGGCGACAACCAGAAGAAGGGGGCGTATCTCATTGCCCTGAAGGGGGAGTATGGCCGCCACGGCTACACCCCCCTCGGCAACGAGCTTCCCGACCACCTCCCCGTCATCCTCTGGTTCCTGGCCCATCTGGCCCGCGGGGGGGAGGACGACGCACGGAGATCGTTCATTGACCGGCACGTATTGCCGGGGGTCGAGAAGCTCAGTGACAGCTTCGCGGCATCCCGCCGGGATTCCCCCTGGAGGCCCGCGGTCGAGGCTGTCCGCCTCATCTGCGGCGAGGACTCCGCCCGGGGAGAGCACCCCGCGGAAGGGATCGGCGATGGCGTTCTTGAAAAAAACCGCCCGAAAACGGCGGCGCATCCGGAGGTAAGCCCATGCTGAACACCGTGCTGAATACCTTTATCTTTGTGGCCCTTCCCTATGTGGCCCTGGCGATGCTCATCGTCGTCACCCCCTACCGCTATTACTCGAACCGTCTCACCTGGTCGGCCTACTCCACCCAGTTCCTGGAGCGGAAGACCCTCTACTGGGGGGCCAACCCCTGGCACTACGGGATCATCCCCATTATCCTGGCCCACGCCCTTGGCGTTGTGGCCCCCGGTGCCATGAAGTCGCTCCTGGGGAACGTGGAGGTCCTGGTCTTCCTGGAGAGCGTGGGGCTCGGCCTGGGGCTCTTCGCGCTCTTCGGCTGCGTGGTGCTCCTGCTGCGCCGCGTCAACGCTCCCATGCTGAAACGGGTAACCTATCCCGCCGACTGGGTGCTCCTCATTCTGCTGACCTTCCAGACGCTCACCGGGGTCTACATCAGCCTCTTCATGCGCTGGGGCTCCCAGTGGTACCTCCACACGGCGGTTCCCTACCTCTATTCGCTCCTCTACTTCAACCCCAAGGTGGAGTACCTGGCCGACTTCCCTCTTATCCTCAAGCTGCATGCGGCAGGGGCATTCCTGATCGTGGCGCTCCTGCCGTTCACCAAACTGGTCCACCTCCTCTACTGGCCCCTCGATTTTCTCAAGGATCCGCCCATCCTCTACCGCTGGCGCTCCCGGCCCGAGGGGAAGGTGGAGTAACGGCATTTCAAGGAGAACGCCATGGAAAGGCATGAGCATGAGACGGCAACGGCGGCAACGTGGGGGACCCAGGTCAGGACTCGCGCCATGGCGACCCACAGGTACAGGCAGATCTCGGTCCTGACGATGAATACCTTCGCCTTCACCGTCTGCTTCGCGGTCTGGGTGATGTTCTCCATCATCGGGATTCCGATCAAGGCCGCCCTGGGCCTGAACGAAACCCAGTTCGGCATCCTGGCCGCCACTCCGATCCTCTCCGGCTCATTGATCCGGCTGCCACTCGGGATGTGGACCGACAAGTACGGCGGACGCATCGTCTTCTTCATCCTGATGCTCTGCACCATCGTCCCCATCTACCTGGTGAGTGGAGCCACGGCGTACTGGCACTTTCTCCTCCTGGGGCTCTTCATCGGCCTTGCCGGCGGCGCCTTCTCGGTGGGGATCAGCTACACCGCCCGCTGGTTCACCAAGGCCCGGCAGGGGTTCGCCATGGGGATCTTCGGCGCCGGGAACGCGGGGGCCGCGGTCACCAAGTTCCTGGCCCCCTCCCTGGTGGTGGCCTACGGCTGGCAGATGGTCCCCAAGGTTTACGCCGCGGCCATGCTCGTGACGGCCATCCTGTTCTGGGCATTCACCTTCACCGAGCACAGCCACAAGGTCGGCTCGTCCGTGACCATCAGGGACCAGCTGGCGGCCCTCAAGGACCCGAAGGTCTGGCGCTACTGCCAGTACTACGCCATCGTCTTCGGGGGCTACGTGGGGCTCTCCCTCTGGATGACCAAGTACTACATCAACGAGTACGGCTTCGACATCCGGACCGCGGCCCTGGTGGCCGCCATCTTCGTCCTCCCCTCCGGCGTGATCCGCGCCCTGGGAGGGTGGCTGTCGGACCGTTTCGGCGCCCACACCGTCACCTGCTGGGTCATGTGGATCTCCGGCGGGTGCCTCCTCCTCCTCTCGATCCCCCACTTCGATGTGGTTGTCACCACGGTGAACGGTCCCGTCGCGCGCCACGTGGGGCTCAACGTATGGGTCTTCACCTCCCTTCTCTTCGTCGTCGGCATCGCCTGGGGGTTCGGCAAGGCATCGGTGTTCAAGCACATCTCCGACGAATACCCCCACAACATCGGCGTGATCTCCGGCATCGTGGGGCTCATTGGCGGGCTCGGCGGGTTCGCCCTCCCCATCATGTTCGGCGCCCTGGTGGACCTGACCGGTGTCCGGAGCACCGCTTTCATGCTCCTGTACGGCTCCACGTGCGTCTCCCTGTTCTGGATGTACCTGGCCCTGAAGAAGGAAAACGTTCATCGCAAGCTGAAGACCGCCGACATTCTTGAATAACAGCCAATTCCCATGGAAGGAGAACAACGATGCCAACGGACGTATTGACATCAACGGAAACGAAAAAAAGTACATCATCGCACGTTCTGACGGAGTGGAACCCGGAAGACAAGCACTTCTGGGAGACAAAGGGGAAGGCCATCGCCACCCGCAACCTCTGGATCTCGATCCCGGCCCTCTTTCTGGCCTTCGCGGTCTGGATGGTCTGGAGCGTGGTCTGCGTGAACCTCCCCAACATCGGCTTCAAGTACGACACCAACAAGCTCTTCTGGCTGACGGCCCTGCCGGGGCTGGCGGGGGCGACGCTTCGCATCTTCTACTCCTTCATGGTCCCCATCTTCGGCGGCCGCCGGTGGACCGCCATCAGCACCGCATCGCTCCTGATTCCCGCCCTGGGGATCGGCTTCGCGGTGAGGGACCCCATGACCAGCTACTCGACGATGCTGATCCTGGCCGTCCTCTGCGGGTTCGGCGGCGGAAACTTCGCCTCCAGCATGGCCAACATCAGCTTCTTCTATCCCAAGGCCCTGAAGGGGACCGCCCTGGGGCTGAACGCCGGCCTCGGGAACCTGGGGGTGAGCGCCATGCAGTTCCTCGTGCCGCTGGTCATCTCCACCGGCATGTTCGCCGCCCTCTGCGGCGATCCGCAGCAGTGCGTCATCAACGGGGTGACCAAGTCCATGTGGCTCCAGAACGCCGGCTTCATCTGGGTGCCGTTCATCGCCCTCTCCGCCCTGGTCGCCTGGTTCGGCATGAATGACATCGCCAGCGCCAAGGCATCCTTCAAGGATCAGGCGATCATCTTCCGGCGCAAGCATAACTGGCTCATGTGCATCCTCTACCTCGGCACCTTCGGTTCGTTCATCGGCTACTCGGCGGGGCTCCCGCTCCTGACCAAGTCCCAGTTCCCCGGCATCAACCCGATCAAATATGCCTTCCTCGGGCCGCTCGTTGGTGCCCTGATCCGCCCCGTCGGTGGGTGGCTGGCCGACAAGCTCGGTGGTGCGCGGGTCACCTTCTGGAACTTCATCATCATGGCCGCCGCCGTGTTCGGGGTGCTGGCGTTCCTCCCCCATGGCGGTGTCGGCGGCAACTTCTGGGGCTTCCTCGCCATGTTCATCCTCCTCTTCGCCACTACCGGCATCGGCAACGGCTCCACCTTCCGGATGATCCCGGTGATCTTCCTGACCGAGCGGCAGCGCGATGCGGCGGGAAGGGGGAAGGAGGCGGAGGAGCAGGCAATCAAGGACGCCAACAAGGAGGCGGCCGCCGTCCTGGGCTTCACCTCGGCATTCGCGGCCTACGGCGGGTTTTTCATCCCCAAGAGCTTCGGCACCTCCATTGCCGCAACGGGGGGCCCCCAGGCGGCTCTCTACGGATTCATCGCCTTCTACGCGAGCTGTATCCTCCTCACCTGGTGGTATTATTCGCGTAAGAACGCTGAAGTCCCCTGCTAATGCCGTTTCGCAGCAGGCATCTAACCAACAAAAGGAGAACAATGTGAAAAAAACAGCTATCACCATCGCCTTCGTCGCCACTTCTGCCTTTGCCGCACATGTTTTCGCCGCCGACGTGATTGAATTTCCCGCATCCATGGGTAAAGTGACATTTCCCCATAAAAAGCACCAGGAGATGCTGAAGGACTGCAAGAAGTGCCACGAAAACGGACCGGGCAAGATCAAGGAGTTCGGCAAGGACTGGGCCCACAAGACCTGCAAAGGGTGCCATACCGAACTGAAGAAGGGCCCTGTCGGCTGCACGGACTGCCACAAGAAGTAATATGGGAACCTGCGGTAGGGGCGCTGCCTGCCGCGCCGCGATTGGGCGGAGCAAGCGCCGCCCCTACCGTTTAGCCACCGAAGCAATGGCCTAAAGAGGTGATGCCATGATCTCCATTGAAGAAGCGCAACAGATCATCCTTTCCCACACGGGGCTTCTGGGAACCGAGGAGGTCCCCCTGTTGCACGCGCTTCACCGGGTGATCGCGGAGGATGTCTACGCGCCGTGGGATATCCCGGGGGCCGACCATTCGGCCATGGATGGCTACACCTTTGCCTACGACGACGTGCAGGGGGGAAGCCTCGAGGTCTGCGGCTTCCTTCCTGCCGGCGTGGCACCGACGGAGCCGGTTTCCCCCGGCTGCGCCATGAAAATCATGACCGGCGCCCCGATTCCCCCCGGTTGCGACACCGTTGTTCCCGTGGAGGATGTGCTGGAGGAAGGTACAACCATTCGCCTGCGGGGGATGGTCAAGCGGGGCGACCATATCCGCCGCCGTGGCGAGGAGGTGAACGCCGGTGATCTGGTCGTTGCCTCTGGAAGCCTCCTGCGCCCTCCGGAGATCGGCATCCTCTCTTCCCTGGGGAAGACGACAGCCACCGTGTTCCGCAAGGCCCGCGTCGCGGTTCTCTCCACCGGCGACGAACTGTTGCAACCCGGCTCCATCCCTGAGCCGGGCAAGATCATCAACAGCAACAGTACCAGCATTGCCGCCCAGCTTCTGGAGGCGGGGGCCGAGCCGCTCATGCTCGGCATCGCCCGGGATGATCTGGAGACTACCCGGCGCAAGATCAGCGACGGGCTCCAGGCCGATCTCCTCGTCACCACCGGCGGCGTGTCGGTGGGGGACAGGGACTTTGTCCGCGAGGCGCTCCTGGACCTGGGGGGAGAGATCAAATTCTGGAAAGTGGCCATGAAGCCGGGGAAACCGGTGGCCTTTGCCATGGTCCGGGGGAAACCGGTCTTTGCCCTGCCGGGGAACCCGGTGGCGGCCATGGTCGCCTTCGAGCAGTTCGTCCGTCCTGCCCTTCTGACGATGATGGGGCACGCCCGCATCCTTCGGCCCGTGGTCCGGGGGACCCTGGAGGAGGCCATCAGGAACCGGGGAGGGAGGCCGCACTTTGTGCGGGTGTCGGTCCGCCTCGAGGAGGGGCGCTACCGGCTGGCCGCCACCGGCGACCAGGGATCGGCGCGGCTTTCATCCCTCACCAGCGGCAACGGGCTCGTGAAACTCCCTCCCGACGCCGCCATCGTCGCCGGCAGCGAGGTGGAGGTGCTGCTCCTGGACCGTCACTTCGAGATGGGGCACCCCTGAGATGGAACTGATCGATACCTACGGACGGCGAATCACCTACCTGCGCCTCTCGGTGACCGACCGCTGCAACCTCCGCTGCCGTTACTGCATGCCGGCCGCGGGGGTGGAGAAGCTCGGCCACGGCG
The DNA here is from genome assembly GCF_018531165.1 of Geobacter grbiciae. Taxonomy (NCBI): domain Bacteria; kingdom Pseudomonadati; phylum Thermodesulfobacteriota; class Desulfuromonadia; order Geobacterales; family Geobacteraceae; genus Geobacter; species Geobacter grbiciae. The sequence goes on from NZ_JAHDIW010000012.1 coordinate 48,893, forward strand.
ACATCCTGAGCTACGAGGATCTCTTTCGGATCGCCCGGGCCGCCGTTGCCGTGGGGATCGAGAAGATCCGGGTGACGGGCGGGGAGCCCCTGGTGCGGAAGGGGATTGTCCCGTTCCTTGCCCGGCTCGCAAAACTCCCGGGGCTTCGGGAACTGGTCCTCACCACCAACGGGTTCCTCCTGCCGGAGATGGCGGGGGAACTGCGCCGGGCCGGGGTGCAGCGGCTCAACGTGAGCCTCGATTCGTTCCGTCCCGGCACGTTCCGGGCCATCACACGAGGTGGCGACGTGTGGCAGGTGCTTGCCGGGATCGCCGCCGCGGAGGCGGCCGGATTTCCGCCCCCCAAGATCAACATGGTGGTGATGCGGGGGGTGAATGACGACGAGGTGCTTGACTTCGCGCGGCTCACCATGGAGCATCCCTACGCGGTCCGCTTCATCGAGTCCATGCCGGCCACGAGGGAGAAGAACTGGCAGAATCTGACCATTACGGGGGAGGAAATCCTTGAACGGATAGGGACGCAGTTCCCCCTGGAACCGGTGGAGAAGGGGAGCCTGGCGGGGCCGTCCCGGGATTTCCGCCTGAGGGGGGCTGCCGGCACCATCGGAATCATCACGGCCCTCTCCGGCCACTTCTGCGCCGACTGCAACCGGATTCGGGTCACCGTCACCGGCATGGCAAAGTCGTGCCTCTTTTCCGACGGCGGAATCGACCTCAAGCCCTTTCTCAGGCGCGAGGGTCCGAGGCCTCTGGCCGAGGCGCTCCGGAACCTGGCCTGCGCCAAGCCGGCGTGCCACGGCATGTCGATGGAGAGGGCCGAGCACCAGGCCTTTGCCATGGCGGCGGTGGGGGGGTAGGATCACCTCTTTCGCCCTTTCGTCACGTTTCCGTTCTATTTCCTGAATTCATTCACAAGCCGTGTATAATGAAAAATATAGTAATTTCGGGAAACGTCAGGACTGCCTGCCGATGAACGGAGTGCCTCTATGTATTCCATGCAGGAAATCAAAGCACATTATCTGTTCAGCGACGAAGATGCCGAAACGCTGAAGTCGCTGTTCTCCATAGCCCAGGCAAACCGGGCGCTGATGATTGAGGACTTTTACGACTATCTCCTCGGCATTCCGGAAACGGCCGCGTTTCTCCAGGACGACACGGTCCTCCAGCGGCTCAAGCTGAGCCACGGCGGATGGTTCGTCAACCTCTTCCGGGGCGTCTACGACAATCAGTACCTGCACGATCTCCAGCGGGTCGGCCACGTCCATGTCAAAATCGGGCTTAACGCCCACTTCGTGAACGCGGCCATGCAGAGGGTGCGGCGTTTCGCGGTCGGCATGATCCGGGAGAACTTTCCCGACCGGGACGAGCGGCGGAAGAAAACAGAGGCGGTGGAAAAGATTCTCGATATCAACCTTGACATCATGACGGCCTCCTACATCGAGGAGGAACTGAAGAAGGTTTTCATTTCCAAACGGCTCGAATCGCTGCTGGTCAGGGCAACGGAGCGTTTCACCTACGGCCTCAACCTGGTCCTGGTGCTCGCCCTGGTCGGCGTGTCCCTTTCGGTCGTTGGTCTGTTTTTCTGGGAGATATTTCATGTCTTCAGGGGCTCCGTCGAGAAAGGGATCCTGAGCGCCCTCGGTACGCTCCTCATCCTCTGGATGATGATCGAGCTCATGGACAACGAGATCAAGACCCTGAAAGGGGGGCGCTTCAACATCCAGGTGTTCATCGGCGTGGTCATTATCGCCATTATCCGGGAAATCCTGATTTCGACGCTCCGTCACGATCCCCTGGAGACCCAGGTCTTCCTGGCCGGGACGCTGATGGTCCTGGGAGTCGTGTACTATCTGGTCGCCCGAAGCCAGCAGATATCGCCCATACGCTGAGTGGGGAGCGGGACTTATGCTACTCTTTGAAATACAATGACGTGAGGGTGAGCCATGGGGAGTGAAAAAGGAACTATTGATCCCGCTGTGTACCGGGCGATTCTGGCAAGTATGGGGGATGGAATCGTCTTCCTGGATACGGAGGACTGTTTCGCCTACATCAACGCGGCTGCGGAGAAGATCCGCGGCATCCGGGCGGAAAACTACCTGGGGAGCCATATCCTTTCCATCTTCGGCACCCATTCCAACCATACGTCCGAGCGGGTGCGCAAGCTGCTGGCCGCCCTCAGGAGCGGCGTGCTCCCCTTTCATGTCCATGTCATCGAGACGAGGGGGAGGATTTTCGAGAACAGCTATTACCCCATCCGCGATAAGGGAGGCAACTATCTCGGAACTTTGATGATGAGCCGCGACATCACCGAGAAGGAGCGGCTCAAGGCGGAAAACCTCACCCTCCGCGAGCAGGTGCTGTCGGAATTCGGCTGCTGCGACCTGGTGGGCTCCAGCGATGTCATGCGCCCCATCTTCCAGATCATCAATGCCGCCGCTGCCGTCGACTCCACCATCCTGATCACCGGCGAAAGCGGCACCGGCAAGGAACTGGTGGCCCGGGCCGTCCACCAGCACAGCGCGCGCAAGGATCTCCCCATGATCAAGGTCAACTGCGCGGCCCTCCCCGATACCCTCCTGGAATCGGAGCTCTTCGGCCATGAAAAGGGGGCGTTTACCGGTGCCATCAAGGAGCGCAAGGGGAAATTCGAGCAGGCCCACGGGGGGACCATCTTCCTCGACGAGATCGCGGAGATGCCCCTGGCGGCCCAGGCCAAACTGCTCAGGGTGCTGCAGGAGAGGACCGTGGAGCGCCTGGGAAGCACCCGGGAGATCAGGGTGGACGTGCGGATCATCGCCGCCACCAACCGCGACCTGCGCCGGGAGGTGACGGCGGGACGGTTTCGGGAAGACCTCTTCTATCGTCTCAACGTCATCCCGATCCATATCCCCCCCCTGCGGGAGCGGACCGAGGATATCCTCGCCCTGGCCCGGCAGTTCCTCAACCGGTTCGCCGAGAAGATGCACAAGCCGGTCATGGAAATCGCCCCGGAGGCCCAGAAGGCCCTCCTGGAATACAACTATCCGGGCAATGTCAGGGAACTGGAAAATGCCGTCGAACGGGCCGTTGCCCTCTCCCTTGGCAGTAATCTGCGCCTCGGAGATCTCCCGTCGGAGTTCACCGCTCCGCGCCCAGCCGGTGCTCAGCCGCTTTCTCAGCCTGCCAGTCCCGCTTCCCTGGCCGATAGTGTTCATTCCATGGAAAAAAACGCTATCGAAGAGGCCTTGCGCTCCACTGGCAACAAAAAGGGAGATGCCGCTCGACTCCTCGGCATCTCCCGGAAAACCCTGTGGGAAAAAATGAAACAGCTGGGGGTCACGTAGCGGAAGCAGATGGTATGGGGTCCGGAGGCTTCCCTGGCATCGGGAAAAATTTTCCTTCTGTGAAAATTATTCGTGGACTTTTGGGTGGAAAAGCTGGTAGAGTGCCCTATGTCCGTGGATGTACCCGGACGAACTAACAACAGCAGCAGGAGAAAAAAAGAACATGGCAAACGGTACGGTAAAGTGGTTCAACGACAGCAAGGGGTTTGGTTTTCTGGAGCAGGAGAACGGCGAGGACGTATTTGTCCACTTCTCGGCCATCAACGGCGACGGTTTCAAATCCCTTACTGAAGGTGATAGGGTAACGTTCGACGTCGTCAAGGGCCCGAAAGGCCTGCAGGCGGCCAACGTAACCAGGGTGTAACTGATACGAGCCCTGCGAAACGAAGAAGGCTCCGGAGCAATCCGGGGCCTTCTCTTTTTATTCAACATTTACATCTCGCCCCTGTCGCCGTTGCGACCCTGGTGAAAGTTTCATTCCTCCCGTGAACAGGCTAGTCTCAATCTTTCTTGTCGTTTTCGTCATCGCCCTGGTTTCCTTCGGGACTTGGCAGCTGTTTCTCGGCAATTTCGAGGCAGCCTTCTCGTCCGCCCCATTTCTGCTCATCGTCTATCTGTTCCTCAGGCCGTGGCGTAAATAAACCTCTCCTGCAGTTCTCTGCAGGGCGCCGTGAGTGACAAGGGACGTTTGTTCTTGACTTTGACTTTGTATCTAGTGTAAGAACTGGCCCATTAATTTTTGCAGTGATTCGTGTAATGGTTCCAGGGAAGGGACCACCTTTCCCTGCGCAGAGCAGCCCCATCGGCATTCAGTCGTGGGGCTGTTTTCGTTTCTGAGCCTTGGTTTGACTGGGCGTGAAGCATAGTTGACCGGTTTGCGGTCCATCGGCTTTGGCAAGATATTGACGCTGGAGTGCCGCGCCGCCGAGAGAGCAGATAGATTGAAAGGGAATTTGTATGAGTTGTATTGTGTTGAAATTTCAAGCCTAGTGCGCTCTCTTTAATAATGGTGTCACATTGATTTGAGTTCAATAATTGACTTTTCGATAAAAGCTTTTATCATGTCATTTGAAATGATTAAATGATCTCTGTTTGCTTGCCTTTAGGTAAAAGGTGTTGCATCCACGAGGTATGAATTCAACGTCAAGGAGGTATGGAATGAAGAAGCAAGTAGCAATTACCGTTGCCGCGGCGTGTCTGGCATTCTCCGCTACCGCCCACAGTGAGAGCCGCATCAAGGAAGGTGCTTTGTCGGTGAGCCCCTTCGGTGGGTACACGTTTTTCGACCGGGACTCTGATCTCAAGAGCCGGCCCACCGGCGGTCTCAGGCTCGGCTACAACTTCACCGAGAACGTGGCAGTCGAGGGTTCGGGAGCCTATACCGACACCAAGTACGATAACGGCAATGGAAGCTCCAATGTGTATCGTTATGGCGCCGAGCTCCTCTATCACTTTATTCCCCAGTCACGGGTTGTGCCGTTCCTGGCAGCGGGGCTCGGCGGTATTACCTACGAAGGCCGTGAAGGTGTGCCCGATGCAGATCGGACCGACGGGATACTCACTGCCGGCGGCGGTGTGAAGCTCTTCCTTGTGGATCGTATTGCGCTTCGCGCCGACGGCCGCAACATTTTCACCTTCAACGATGCTCTGAATCATCAGGAAGTCACCGCCGGCCTCGATTTTCAGTTCGGCGGCGGCAAGGCTGCTCCGGCTCCGGTCAAGGTTGAACCGAAGCCCGAGCCGAAGCTCGAGCCCAAAAAGGTTGTCGCTGCTGCACCTCTCGACAGTGACGGCGATGGCGTACCCGACAATCTGGACAAGTGCCCCGATACCCCGGCCGGCGTCAAGGTCGACAGCGTCGGCTGTCCGCTGGACAGCGACGGTGACGGCGTACCCGATTACCTGGACAAGTGCCCCGGCACCCCGGCCGGCGTGAAGGTCGACAGCGTCGGCTGCCCGCTGGACAGCGACGGTGACGGCGTACCCGATTACCTGGACAAGTGCCCCGGCACCCCGGCCGGCGTGAAGGTCGACAGCGTCGGCTGCCCACTGGATACGGATGGTGACGGCGTACCCGACTACCTGGACAAGTGCCCCGATACGCCGAAAAACGCCGCCGTCGACAAGAACGGCTGCCCGGAGAAGGTCTGCATCACCCTGAAGGTTGAGTTCGACTTCGATAAGGCCAAGATCAAGCCCGAGTTCCGCGATGAGATCAAGAGAGTGGCCGACTTCCTCAAAGAGTATCCCGACGCCACTGCGGTGATCGAAGGGCATACCGACAGCAAAGGAACTGTGAAGTACAACCAGAAGCTCTCCGAGCGCAGGGCCAAGGCCGTCATGAAGAACCTGGTCGACGAATTCGGAATCTCCGCCAAGCGTCTTTCTGCCAAGGGGTATGGCGAGACCAAGCCGGTTGCCGACAACGCCACCGAAGAAGGGCGCCAGAAGAACCGCCGCGTAGTGGCCAACATCGACTGCGGGCTGAAGAAGCGCAAGTAACCGTAACAGTACAACTGACGTCATCAAAAAAACGCACTGCTTTCGGGCAGTGCGTTTTTTTGTGGCCTGTGATCCTGAACGATACCTGGATGGGCTACAAGTCCCCCGTCAGTTCCTGGAGAAGATAGACCTTCGGATTCAGCCCCTTGACGCAGCCAATAATCTCGCGCAGTCCCTTCTCGTCAATTCCTCCCTCCTGGTCGGTTCCCTGGAACCAGGGGTATCCCTTGGGGAAGGGCGAGTAGGAGCCGTCACGGAGAAGCGACACATCCACCATGTCGTTCACCCGGCCTGCGGCCTCCCATGGGTCCCGGTAGTTGAACTGACGCGCCACGATATGGAGCCCCATGCCGTTGGGAAAGAGGGCCTTCACCTCGAAGGAGAAATCCCGCGGCGCTCCGTAGCTGTCACTTCTCCCCTCGCGGGCAAATACCTCCGCTCCTTCCCTCACGAGAATCTCCCGCACCGACTCGGCAGTCATTGGCGTGAATTCTTCCATAGTCATACCTCCAGTCTAACCTCCGCCCCCCACGGCGCCGGCTTTTCACCATCCCGCGTCAGCACCCAGAGGGTAGGGAATTCCATCCGTTCCGGCACCGGACCAATGCCGTCGGTAAGGTAGATAACCGCAGCAGGGAGGGGGTGCATGGTCCGCGCAAAACTGAAAACCGGCCGCAGATCGGTGAACCCTCCCCCTTCGTAGATTTCAACTACCGACGCAACTCCACGGAAAGCATCGATCCTCTGGATTCGGCTGTTGGCGTAAAGTACGATGATAGTTGACTCCCGTCCCCGGGAGATCCGGACCAACTCCTGGGCGAAGGCCTCCCGCAGTTCCACGCTGTTGGTTGAATCGCTCACGTCGATTCCGATCAGGAGGTTCAGGCGCCGCATTTTTCGGGCCCCGGGCGTGATATGAACAAAACGGCGATGCTCCTTCATCCAGGTGGCCTGCCGGCCCGTTCTCCCCGCCGTCGCCACGAACTGCCGGAGCACCTGACGCCACGGGATCGGCGAGGGGGCGAGCATCCCCGCCACCACCTGCCGGATGTCGGCCGGCACCTCTCCGTCACAGGCCCGGTAGGCGTCGCGCACCATCCCCCGCACCACTTCCTCGGCAAGACGCACCGGCGTGGCATCGGCATCGTCCCAGATGGCGTGGTCGTCCACTGTCGCTACGGACTGCTCCTCGTCCTCCCCGGACTCCTTCTTTCCCCCGCTATCCCGCGAGGCGTTTCCCGTGCCATACCCCTTGAGGCTTCCCGTGTCGAAGGGGTCGACGAGGAGGGCGTAGTACTCCTCAGCCGCAAGCCCTTCCTCCAACTTGAAGGACCGGGGGAGGAGCGCATCGGCGGGGAGGTGCTCGATGGAGGGGTTAATGGCCAGGTCGCAGGCCAGGTCCCAGTCGTGGCTGTTTCTTCCCTTGCGGCGAAACATGTGGAGGTGGATCAGGTGCTTGATGGTGTGCTCCAGGAGCCCTTCCTGAACCTGCGGGGGCTCGGCCCCGAAGAGAGGGGCGTTCACAGCCAGGGTTGGCACCCCGTCCCGCACCGTCACCCCGAGGGGGTGGCCGCCGTTCCCTCCCTCCCGGCGAAGTCCCAGGAGGAACCGGCCGTAGAAGGGCTTTCGCTTCAGCATCCGAACAATGGCGTTTTCGATATTCCGCTTGGGCATCACATCCCCTTCACGGTGATCCAGGCGATAAAGGCGTAGCGGGCCAGTTTTCCGCTCCCCACGAGGAGCGAGAACCGGACGAACCTCACCCGGAGGATTCCCCCTACAAGGCAGAGGGGGTCGCCGATGACCGGCAGCCACGAAAAGAGAAGGGACCAGGAGCCGTACCGGCCATAGAGACGGTCGGCCCGGCGCTCCGTCGCCTCGTCGATCCTGAGGACTCTGCGCACCAGAAAGGGGCCGCCCCACATCCCGATGGCGTAGGTGGTGCAGGCCCCGAGCCAGTTGCCGACGGTTGCCACACCCACCGCCAGCGCCGGGTCATGATGCTTGAGGAGGAGCGTGACCAGAAGCCACTCGGAACCGATGGGGACCAGGGTAGACGCAAGGAAACTCAGGCCGAAGAGGGCCGGAAGGCCATGGGTTGTCAGGAGCTGCTCCATTGTGTAACCCTAGCGGAAGGGGACGGAAAATGTCAAAGGGTTTGCATCTGCAGAAATTAAGGCTTGACATATTCTAATGGGTTGGGCGACTATACGACCCATGATCAATTTCGGCTTCTTCTCCTACGTTAGCTTTTACTTTTGGTGCGGCTTTTATTTTAGGCCGTCTGCCCAGGGTAGGGGTTTGTTGTAGGGAAGCTGAAAAACACTACACACTAAACCGGAAGCCGAGGGTGGACAGAGAGACCACCCCCGGCTTTTTCAGTTTTTAAGACCAATATCGTGACAGTCAAAGGCCGGGGGAAATCCTCCGGCCTTTCGTCTTTCCGGGACCACAGGGAGGAAAGGATGATCATCGTCATGAAAGCAGGTGCAGCGAAAAAGGACCGGGACGAGGTAATCAAGCGGATCAAGGAGCTGGGGTACAAGCCCCACGTGATCCACGGAACCACGCGGGACGTGATCGGGGCCGTAGGGGACGAGCGGGGGAAGCTGGTGCTGCAATCGATCGAGTCGATGCACGGGGTGGAGAGCGTGGTCCCGATCCTCAAGCCTTACAAGCTCGCCTCTAAGGAGGTGAAGGTGGAGCCGAGCATCATCCGGATCAGCGATGTGGTGAGCATCGGCGGCAAGGAGATCATCGTCATGGCCGGCCCCTGTTCGGTGGAAGGGGAGGAGCAGATCATCGAGACGGCCAGGGCGGTGAAAGCCGCCGGCGCCCAGGTGCTCCGTGGCGGGGCGTTCAAGCCGCGCACTTCTCCGTACTCATTCCAGGGCCTTGAGGAAGAAGGACTCAAGCTTCTGGCCAAGGCCCGGGAGATCACCGGCCTTCCCATCGTTACCGAGGTGGTGAATCCCGAGACGGCGGATCTCGTGGCCGAGTACTCTGACATCCTCCAGATCGGCGCCCGCAATGCCCAGAACTTCGCCCTGCTCAAGAAGGTCGGGCAGCTCCGGCGGCCGGTGCTCCTCAAGCGGGGCATGTCCATGACCATCCAGGAGTTCCTCATGAGCGCCGAGTACGTCTTGAGCGAGGGAAACCAGTCGGTGATCCTCTGCGAGCGGGGAATCCGCACCTTCGAGACGGCAACTCGCAATACCCTTGACCTCTCCGCCATCCCGGTCCTCAAGGGGATGACGCACCTGCCGGTCATTGCCGATCCCTCCCACGGTACCGGTAACTACCACTACGTGGCCCCCATGGCGCTGGCCGCCGTTGCCGCCGGGGCCGACGGGCTAATGATCGAGGTGCATCCCGATCCGGAACGGGCCTCGTCGGACGGTCCCCAGTCCCTCAAGCCCAAGAAGTTCGATGCCCTTATGACGAAGCTCAGGCTTGTTGCCGAGTCGGTGGACCGGGCGATATAGGACGTCAGGTACTGAGCAAAACCCTTGCGCCCTTCCCGATGCTGCGCTAGGATTGAGTTTTTTTAACCATAATGGATAGCTCAAGCTGAGGGAGGGGTATATGCATATCATTCGTCGTATGGTGGCGGTCGCGGTCGTCATGCTTGCCGTTGCCGGTCCGGTCCATGCCCGCACGGCACGGACCGCCGATCCGGGGGTGGCTGCCGAGGCCCGGCAAAGCCTGGAGGAGATTCTCGATACCTGGCGCGACGGCAACTACGAGCTTCTCTATGACCGGACGAGCGTGAGCGGTCGGGAAAGCCGGGAGGGGTTTGCCCGCAAGCTGGCCAAAGCCTCTCGCCGCCCCGCCTGCTGCTGGGAGAAGCTCCAGGAGGTGACGGTATCGGCCCGCAGCGGCGATGCCGTCACGGTTCGGGGTCGTTTCGGGCTGGACGGGGGGCCGGGAGGGACCGAGTATGCAACCAGATCGGTTCGCCTCGTGCGGGAGGATGGGGTGTGGAAGGCGTCCCGGGCAGATATCCTCTCCCTTGCCGGCGAGAAGCGCAGACGGTAGCGCCACGGGGGAGGAGCTTTCAGTGGGGCGTTTCGGTGATATAGTTGTATCCCATGAAGGCGCTCGTTTTCTTCCTGATAGTGCTCGTCTCGCCGCTGGTGCTCTTTTCCGCCTGCACGGCCCGGGGCGAGGTCCGGTTGCTTCGCCAGGAGATAACGGTCCGCCTGGAACCGGAGCGCCATCTCCTTCTCGGCACGACCGTTCTGGAGCTACCCCGGGGCGCTTCCGGGCGGCTCACCGTCTCCCTCAACCAGAGGGCTGCGGTGGACGGGGTGACCGTCGACGGGCGGAAAGCGGATTTTAGCCGGGCCGGCGAAGCCGTTGCCGTGGCGCTTCCCAGAGAGAGCGGTACCTCGCCCCGTCGGGTCTTGATCCGCTACCAATGCACCTTCAACGATCCGGCGCCGGAGCGGCCGGTTGATAGCGAAGACCCCTCCTACGGCGTGAGCGGCGCCATAACCGCCAGGGGAACCTATCTCGGCAGCGACGCCGGTTGGTACCCGGCTCCGCAGACTCTGCCGGAGAGCCGGCGCGTGACGGTTACGGCCCCTGCCGGGATCGAGGCCATTACTGCCGGTCGGCGTATTGCCCGTTCCACGGCCAAGGGAACCACCTCCTCCACCTGGGAGGAGGCCCGGCCCGTGGAGGGACTCTCCCTCTCGGCCGGCCCCTACGTCATCGGAGAGCGGAGTCTTGACGGCATCCCCCTCTATTCTTACTTCTATCCGGAGAACGCCAGCCTTGCGGCGCGCTACCTGGAGGCGTCCGCCGGCTATATCCGCTTCTATGTCGGAAAATTCGGTCCCTACCCCTTCGAGAAATTTGCCGTGGTGGAGAACTTCTTTCCCACGGGCTACGGCTTTCCCTCCTATACACTCATCGGCGGCACGGTGATCCGCCTTCCCTTTATCGTTCACACGAGCCTCCCCCACGAGATTGCCCACTGCTGGTGGGGAAACGGTGTTCTCGTCGACTACCGGCAGGGGAACTGGTCCGAGGGGCTCGTGACCTACCTGGCCGACTACCTCTTGGAGGAGCGGAAATCGGGCCGGGATGGGCGTGATTACCGCTTCCGCATTCTGGCCGATTACGCTTCCCTGGTGAAAAAGGGGGAAGATTTCCCCCTGACGCGGTTCCGCGGCCGGATGGACCCGGCTTCCCGGTCCATCGGCTACGGCAAGGGGGCGATGCTCTTTCACATGGTCCGGAAGCGGATTGGCGACGAGGCCTTCTTCGGGGCGCTTCGGGAACTCTTCCGTGAGAAGCGCTTTTCAGTGGCTACCTGGGACGATTTTGTGCGGGCTTTTTCCCGTGCCTCGGGGGAGGAACTCACATCTTTCGTGACCCCCTGGCTCCACCAGCCGGGTGGGCCGCGCCTGGCACTGTCAGGGGTGACGCAGCAGCGAAACGGCGCCGGCTGGCTCGTGACCGGAGCGGTCCGCCGTGACGGCGAGGGATATGACCTTGGGGTGACGGTGCGGGTGGAGGCAGGGGGGAGGGGGTATGACCGGACCGTGGCGCTGACAGGAGAGGAGACCCCGTTTGCGGTGCCGGTACCGACGAACCCTGAGGAGGTGGTGCTCGACCCCGAGGTGGATCTCTTCCGGATTCTGTCCCGGGACGAACTCCCCCTTACCGTGAACCGGATCAAGGGGAGCCGGACCCTTGCGGCGGTCGTGACCCGTACGTGCGGTGCCGACGACAAGACGCTGGGGCTTTTCCTTCGCTCCCTGGGCCAGGGTGACGCGCCGCTGCTCAGCGAAGAGACCGCTGGGGAGATCTCTCTGGCAGACCGCGACCTCCTGTTCTGCGGAATGCCGACGCGGCCCGGGCTTCTGCCGCCGCTGTTGCCGGGGGTGACAGCGGCGGCCGGCGGATTTGCCGTGAACGGTATGGAGTACCAAGGGTCCGGCGACCTCGTGTTCATGGTGCTGAATCGCCCTGAAGCATCCGGCCGGGTGATGGCGCTGCTCCTTGCCAACGCGCCGGCCGGGGCCGAGGCGGCGGCCCTCAAGATCACCCACTACGGCCGTTACGGGCTCCTGGTCTTTTCCGGAGGGGAGAACCGGGTCAAGGAGACCTCGCGTCCTCCGGGCGGCGGGAGCATCGTGAGATTCGCCCGGTGAGAGGCAACGGTGCCGGCGTTGGGGGAGGAGTCATGAAGCGTTTCGGTAAGTTCGCCGGCATCGCCCTCGTTTTGGTTGTGGCTGCCCTGACGGCTCGGAGCTGCTTCAGCCACGACCTCATCGTGCGGCTGTCGGACCGCAAAGAGATCAGCTTTAAGCAGATGATGGGGGATTTGCGGAAGGTTGCGGTGATTTACGTGGGAGAGGTTCACGACAATCCCGATCACCACGTGCTGCAGCTGCGGATCATCCGGGGACTGCACCGGGCCGGGGTTCCGCTGGCCATCGGCATGGAGATGTTTACCGCCGGGAGCCAGCAGGAGCTCGACCGGTGGGTGGCGGGGCAGACCGGCACGGCCGCGTTTCAGCGGATCTACCGCAGGGAGTGGAACCTGCCGTGGTCCCTCTATGGCGACATCCTTCTCTTTGCCCGTGACAAGCGGATTCCCCTCATCGGTCTCAACGTCCCCCGGGACATTACCCGCAAGGTGGGCCGGGAGGGATTCGCTTCCCTGACGGAGGATGAGCGGCGGAAGCTTCCCCCCAACATCACCTGCGACGTGGATGAGAGCTACATGGCCATGATTCACCGCTCCTACTCAAGCCACGGCCTCAGCGCCAACACCTTCAGGAACTTCTGCGAAGCCCAGATGCTCTGGAACAAGTCCATGGCCTACCACATGGTGGAATATCTCAGGAAGAATCCGGGGCGGACCGTGGTGGTCATCACGGGAGGAGGCCATGCCATCAGGGGGGGAATGCCGGTTCAGGTGGACCGGGAGAGGCCCGGCCTCTCCAGCCGGGTGGTTCTGCCCGACCCGGTGGTCCGCAACGGCCGGATTACGGCGGAGGAAGCCGATTACCTCTGGCTTTCCCACTGAAGGGATTACTTCATTCTCGGCAGGGAGACGAAGAAGGTGCTTCCGGCGTTGGGAGTGCTCTCCACCCACACCCGCCCGCCGTGGGCCGCCACGATTTCCCGCACGAGGGTGAGCCCCAGCCCGGCCCCTCCCACCTTGCGCCGGTCGCTGTTGTCGACCCGGAAGAACCGCTCGAAGACCCGTTCCTGGAATTCGGGGGAGATGCCGACCCCGTTGTCCTTCACCCAGAAGACGACCATGTCGTCATCGGCCCTCCCGCCGAGGGTGACGGTCCCTCCGGCCGGTGAGTATTTGATGGCGTTGGAGATGAGGTTGCCGGCCACCTGGTAGAGCTGTTCCTCGTTGCCGCGCACCGGCGGAAGATTCGGAGGGCACTCCACAACGATGGTGTGCTTCCTGGATGCCGCAGTGTAGAGGGCCGCGGCGTCGGCCAGCAGAAGCCCCACCGACACCGGCATGATCCGGAATTTGACCATGCTTGCCTTGAGCCGCTGGAGTTGGAGAAAGTTGTTGATCAGCTCGCTCAGCCGCTCGGTTTCCTTGTGGATGGTCTGGAGGCAGTTTTTCTGCTGCTCCCGGTCCACCTCGTTTTCCAGCAGAAATTCGGTGAAGCCGATCATGGCCGTGAGGGGGGTGTGCATCTCGTGGCTCACGGCGGAAATCATCTCGTCCTTCATCCGCTCCATCTCTTTGCGTTCGGTGATGTCGATGGCGATCTCCATCCGGACGAGCCGGTCGTCGGTCCAGCGGATCGCCTTGTCGATGCACTGGTACCAACGGCCGGTGGTCATGTTCTTGTATTCCCAGATGTAGGGGGGGAGCGCCTTGCCGTCCAGCAGGAGCTTCTCGTTGGTGCAGAAGTCGCATGGCAGCGTCTTTCCCCCCTGGATCACCTCGTGGCAGGGGCGCCCCTCCCAGTTCTCGCCGAAAAGCTGGGCGCCGTACTTGTTCAGGTAGAGGAGCCGGTAGCTGTCCATGTCAACCACGTAGACCAGGGCGTTGAGAGAGTCGAAGATGGTGCTGATCTGGTTGAACTGGTTCCGCATGGCCTCTTCGGCCTGGCGCCGGCGCCGGCGTTCGCCGGCCTCTCTCACTTCGCGCTCGATGGCCGGCACCAGGCGCGAGAGGTTGCCCTTCATGAGATAATCGTGGGCGCCGGCCTTCATGGCTGCCACCGCCAGGTCTTCGCCGATCTTGCCTGAAACGATGATGAACGGTATGTCGAGTTCCCGTTCCTTGACGATCTCCAGCCCCACCATGGCGCCGAACCGGGGCATGGTGTAGTCGGCTATGATTACGTCCCATTCCCGTTCGTCCAGGAGGGCGCGCATGCCGGCGTCCGTTTCGGTCCGCTCGTAGACGGGGTCGATACCGCCACGGCGCAGTTCTCGAAGCAAGAGAAGTAGATCGTCTTCGGAGTCTTCCAGGATAAGCATGCGCAACTGGTGATCCATGGGGAGTCCTGTTCTCGGGACGGTGTCCGGCGATGGTTGTGTGGTGGTGAGATGACGGACTGACGTGCCGGTCATATGGCCATTTCGCATGACAATTCTAACCTCCCTCACCCTTTGGGTCAATGGGTGCTTGTCGACCCTTTAACCTTGACTTTTCAACGGCATACCGGTAACGTTAAGCGTTTTTTCGACCTTTGCCCTGCAGTTTTTCTTGTCGATTACCCCGTAGTGGAGGACGTCCATGGAATATAAGAATACCCTCAATCTGCCGGTCACCGATTTTCCCATGAAGGCCAATCTTCCCCAGCGGGAACCGGAGATCCTCGCCGGCTGGCAGAAGAACGGTCTCTACGGCAAGCTCACCGCGGCAGGGGAGGGGAAGCCCCGCTACGTCCTCCACGACGGCCCCCCCTACGCCAATGGCCACATCCACATCGGCCATGCCCTCAACAAGATCCTCAAGGACATCATCCTCAAGAGCAAGCGGATGCAGGGGTTTGACGCCCCCTACGTGCCGGGGTGGGACTGCCACGGCCTCCCCATCGAGCTCCAGGTGGAGAAAAATCTGGGGTCCAAGAAGCATGAGACCACCAAGCTCCAGATGCGAAAACAGTGCCGGGAATACGCCGAAAAATTCGTGAAGATCCAGCGGGATGAATTCGAGCGGCTGGGGGTCATCGGTGACTGGGACCGTCCCTACCTCACCATGACCCATGACTACGAGGGGATCACCGCCCGGGAGCTGGCCCGCTTTGCCGACAACGGCGGCCTCTACAAGGGGAAGAAGCCGGTTCACTGGTGCTCCTCCTGCGTCACCGCCCTGGCGGAAGCCGAGGTGGAGTACGCTGACAAGACCTCCCCCTCCATCTACGTGAAATTCCTCCTCCAGGACGACATCAGCGCTGTGGTACCGGCTCTGGCCGGGAAGAAGGTGTCACTGGTTATCTGGACCACCACCCCCTGGACGATTCCGGCCAACCTGGCCGTGGCCCTCCATCCGGAGCTGGATTACGTGGCCTTGGAGACCGGCGGCGAGGTGCTCGTGGTGGCCGAGGGGCTCAAGGACGCCTTCATGGCGGCCACCGGCGTTCAAGGGAGCGTCATTGCCACCTTCCGGGCCGACATCCTCTACCGGAAGCGCTGCAGGCACCCCTTCTACGACCGGGATTCCCTTGTCCTCCTGGGTGAGCACGTGACCCTGGACGCCGGTACCGGCTGCGTCCACACCGCCCCGGGCCACGGTCAGGAAGACTATGAACTGGCCCTGGTGGAAGGGCTCGACATCTACAACCCGGTGGACAATCGGGGGCGCTACATCCAGAGCCTGGAATTCTTCGGCGGCCAGTTCGTCTTCGACGCCAACGCCACGGTCATCGAGAAGCTTCAGGAGGTGGGGGCGCTGGTAGGTCAGGGGAGCGTGGAGCACTCCTACCCCCACTGCTGGCGTTGCAAGAAGCCGATCATCTTCCGGGCCACGGAGCAGTGGTTCATCTCCATGGAGAAAAACGACCTGCGGAAGAAGGCCCTGGAGGAGATCGACCGGGTCTCCTGGGTGCCGAAATGGGGGCGCGAGCGGATCCACGGCATGATCGAAAACCGTCCCGACTGGTGCATCTCCCGGCAGCGCTCCTGGGGGGTTCCCATCACCGCCTTCTACTGCACCGAGTGCGGCGAAATCCTGGCCGACGGCACGATCATGCACCACGTGGCCGACCTCTTCATGGAGGGGGGGGCCGACCTCTGGTACGAGAAAGAGGCTGCCGAGCTCCTCCCGCCGGGGACCGTCTGCCCGCAGTGCGGCAAGAGCGCCTTCGAGAAGGAGATGGATATTCTGGACGTCTGGTTCGATTCCGGGGTTTCCCACGCCGCGGTCCTGGAAAACCGCCCCGAGCTCGGCTCGCCGGCCAACATGTACCTTGAGGGGAGCGACCAGCACCGGGGGTGGTTCCACTCGTCACTCCTGGCCTCCGTGGGCACCCGCGGCACCGCACCGTACAAGGAGGTCCTCACCCACGGCTTTGTGGTGGACGGCTCCGGCCGCAAGATGAGCAAGTCGGTGGGGAACGTGGTGGCCCCCGAAGAGGTGATCAAAAAGTACGGCGCCGAGATCCTCCGCCTCTGGGTGGCGGCCCAGGACTACCGGGACGACGTCCGGATTTCCCAGGAGATCCTCACCCGCCTGGCCGAGGCCTACCGCCGGATCCGCAACACCTGCCGCTACCTCCTCGGGAACCTCTACGACTTCGACCCGGCCACCGACATGGTCCCCTTCGGGGAAATGACGGAACTGGACCGCTGGGCACTGCACCAGTTGGAGGTGCTCAAGGAGAAGGTTTTCACCGCCTACAACGAGTACGAGTTTCACATCCTCTACCACGCCGTGAACGGCTTCTGCACCGTGGAGATGAGCGCCTTCTACCTCGACATCATCAAGGAGCGCTACACGAGCCGGAAAGACTCTCCGGAGCGCCGCAGCGCCCAGACCGTCATGTATCTCGTGCTGGAATCCCTGGTGCGACTCATGGCGCCGGTCCTCTCTTTCACCGCCGACGAGGTCTGGGGATACCTGCCGAAGCGGGCCGAGGCGAGTGTCCACCTGGCGTCCTTCCCGGAGCTCTGTCCCGAGCGGAAAGACGAGGCCCTGGTGGAGCGGTGGGCGCGGATCATGGCGGTGCGGGGCGATGTCTCCAAGGCCCTGGAACAGGCCCGGGTGCAGAAAACCATCGGCCACTCCCTCGACGCGGCAGTGACCCTGTCCGCCGAGCCCGAACTGCTTGGGTTCCTGAAGGAGTACGCCGGGGAACTGGCCACGGTTTTCATTGTCTCGAAGGTGGAGCTGGTGGGGGAGATCGCCGGCGAGTTCGTGGAGGCTGAGGGGGTGAAGGGGCTGAAGATCGGCGTCACCGCGGCCCCGGGTGACAAGTGCGAGCGGTGCTGGCACTATGACGAGGAAATCGGTGGCGATGCCGAGCATCCGACCCTCTGCCCCAAGTGCGTTGCGGCGGTCAAATAGGACCATGAAGCCCAACTACCGCATTTTCTCAATCGTCACGGCGGTGTCCCTGGTAATCGACCAGGCGACCAAGATTCTCGTGGACCGGACCCTGGAGCTCTACCAGTCCATTCCGGTGGTCCCCGGGCTCTTCAGCATCACCTACATGCGGAACAAGGGGGCGGCGTTCAGCTTCCTCTCGAACTTCGATTATCGCCGCCCCTTTTTCATCGCAGTCACGCTGGTGGCCATGGCGGCCATCGCCATCACCTTCCGCAAGCTCCGGGACGACCAGCGACTGGCGGCAGTTTCCCTTTCCCTCATCTTCTCCGGTGCTGTCGGCAATCTCATCGACCGGGTGCGGCTCGGCGAGGTGATCGACTTCCTCGACGTCTACTGGAAAACCCACCACTGGCCCGCCTTCAACGTGGCCGACTCCGCCATCTGCGTTGGCGTGGCGCTCCTCGCCCTCGACATGATCCGCGACGAGCGGCGCCAGTCCAAAGATAATTAAAACCGCTGCCGTAGCGCCAGGTGGAAGTTCACGTCCGGCGAGGTTTTCACGTTCAGATCCTCGGAAAGAGCGATGTCGAAGAAGGTCCGCTCCGTGAAGGCGAAGGAAAACCCTCCCGTCATGAGAAGGGAGTTGGTGCTGATTTCCCTCAGGTCGCTCCCCTCGTAGAGGGAGGAATGCCACGTGGTCTGAACCGTAAGTGCCATCCAGTCGAGGGGGCTCCAGCCGAAGCCGAACGTCCCCATGGCCGCCAGGTTCCGCTGCTGGTCCCCGAGCACATCGCCATCCCCCATCACTGTGCCGCCGGCGTTGGCAAAGAGGGTCAGGTGCCCCCAGTCGCCGAGCCGGTAATCGTCGCTGGCGGCGAGCCAGAGGGCGAAGTCGACGCTGCCGCTTCCCCGCAGTTTGTCGCTGTCGCCGGTGGGGAGTTTCAGGGCACTCCGCAGGGCAACGCGGCGGGGGGCCGTCGCCCCGTCATCGTAGAGTTGGATTCCCCCCGTCAGGCGGATATCGCCGATACCTGCATTGCTGTCGTCGATTCTGAACCGATCGGTGCCGTTCGTGTCGTACCGGTAGCGGAGCCGGTCCCGGGGAGCGTACTCCCTCCCGCCGTTGGTGAAGCCGAAGGCCTTGTGAAACCATTCGATGAAGCCGTCGAGGAATCCTCCCGACTGAACGATGAAGGGAATCTCGATGCCTGCCTCCACGCCGGGAACAAGGCCGTAGCGCAGATCGAGGGCGAACCGGTATGTCTCGCCGTCGAGGATGATGTGCTCGTTCCCCTTGGAATCCACGGCGTAGTTGTTGGACAGATCGGCCACGGCGGAAACCTCGCCTTCCCTCGACGCCAGGATCCTGGCGCTGTCCGGCACCGGCAGACCGTGGATTTGCACGAGTGGCGCCATGTTCCCTGTCCGGAAGGGTGTGACTTCCATGCCGCGGGCAACCGTACCCGTGAGCAGCAGTGCCAGCCCGGCCATGGCCGCTCCTGCCCGTATCCGCCACGTCCCTGTCCGTTTCCCCGAACTACTGTTCATTGCCATACCAGGCCCCCCCCTGCGGAACAATGGCATATCCACGGCTGCCCTGTCCCTGAGATTCAATAACTATCTTGAACTGAAATGCGCATCTGCGCTAAGGTGAAACGTTATCGCCATCGTAGTATACCAGATTTGGAGACGCTCATGACGCCTGCCAGCGGCAGACAGAACATTGACCCCCGGAATGTAAACCGGCGGAGAGACAAAAATCCATGGAAAGTTGTCGTCATAACGCTCGTTACCCTTGGTGTTGTGGCCCTTCTCGCTGTGTTCGGCTATTTCACCTATCTTTACGCCTCCCTGCCGAAGGTCGACCGTCTTGCCGACTACCGGCCTCCCATTGTTTCCCAGGTCTTTGGCGATGATGGCAGCCTTGTTGGGGAGTTTTACCTGGAGCGGCGCATCGTCGTGCCGGTGGAGAAAATTCCCCGGAAGCTGATCCAGGCTTTCGTGGCGGCCGAGGATTCCAACTTCTACCAGCACAAGGGGCTCGATTACCTGGGGATCGCCCGGGCCGCGGTGAAAAACCTCCTTGCTATGCGGAAGAAGGAGGGGGCGTCCACCATTACCCAGCAGGTGGCGAAGTCGATGCTTCTCACCTCCGAGAAGAGTTTTGCCCGCAAGTTCAAGGAGGCGATTCTTGCCACTCGCATGGAGAAGATGCTCTCCAAGGACGACATCCTCTACATCTACCTGAACCAGATCTATCTGGGGGGAGGCGCCTACGGGGTCCAGGTGGCTGCCGAGACTTACTTCGGCAAGAACGTGGAGCAGCTGAACCTGGCCGAGATGGCCATGCTCGCCGGGCTCCCCAAGGCCCCCAACTCCTACTCTCCCATCAAGCACCTGGACCGGGCCCGGGAACGGCAGGCCTACGTCCTTGAGCGGATGGTGAGGGAGGGGTATGTGACCCAAGCCGAGGCGGACCACGCCCGGGCGACCCCCATCGTGGTCAGGTCCATGAAGAAGGTAAACAGCGAGCAGTCGGCCTATTTCCTTGAGCACATCCGGATCAAGCTGGAGGAGACCTATGGGATGGACCGGCTCTACAAGGAAGGGCTGAAGATCTACACCACCATGAATGCCGAGATGCAGAAGGGGGCCTTTGATGCGGTGGTGAACGGCCTGAAAAACGTGGACAAGCGCCAGGGGTTCCGGGGAGCGGTCAAGTACCTTGGGGAAACCGAGGTGGATAACTTCAGCAAGAAAGTGGAAGACGGGATCGATACCGCGTCCCTCAAGCAGGGGAGCACCTACCAGGGGGTCGTCACCGCCGTGGATCCGGCAAAGGGGGATGCAACCGTGCGGGTTGGAGACCGGATCGGCACCATCTCCCGCAAGAACATGGCCTGGGCCGGCAAGGTGCAGCTTGTGAACGCCTGGGGCAAGCAGGACGGGAAAGGGAAGTCGCTCCCCTTGGGGAGCGTTGTCTTCGTTTCGGTGCTCACCCCTGATGTGAACAAGCAGGGGGCCATCTTCTCCCTGGACCAGGAGCCCGAGGCCCAGGCGGCGGTGGTGGCCCTTGATCCCCTGACCGGTGCCGTGAAGGCCATGGTTGGCGGGTATGATTTCCGCAGGAGCCAGTTCAACCGGGCCGTCCAGGCAAAGCGGAATCCCGGCTCTGCCTTCAAGCCGATCATCTACGCCGCCGCCCTCGACAAGGGGCTCACGGCGGCAACAACCTTCGACGACTCCCCCGTCGAATACGAGGGGGGCGGGGACAAGGCCTGGAAACCGAAAAACTACGACAACATCTATCGGGGCATCGTGACCATGCGCGAAGCCCTCACCAATTCCATCAACGTGGTGAGCGTCAAGATTCTGGAACAGATCGGCGTCGGCGCTGCCATCGACTATGCCAAAAAACTCGGCATCACCTCCCCCCTGGCCGCCAACCTTACCCTGGCCCTCGGTTCGTCCAGCGTGACCCCCCTTGAATTGACCTCCGCCTACGCCGTATTCGCCTCGGGAGGGTACCGGACAACGCCTTACTTCATCACCAAAGTGGAGGATGCCGACGGCAAGGTTTTGGAGGAGACGGCGCCGCCGGTCATTCCGACCTTCACCAACCAGAGTACGGCCACCCTTACCAATGCCGACCTCCCACCCGCAACGGGCGCCGTTCCCGGGGGGGGAGCGGTACCGGCCATTGCGCCCGAAACCGCCTACATCATCACCAATCTCATGGAGAGCGTCGTCACGAGCGGCACCGGCCAGCGGGCCCGGGCCCTGGGCCGCCCCGTGGCGGGAAAGACCGGTACCACCAACGACATGAAGGACGCCTGGTTCGTGGGCTATGTGCCGCAGCTGGTGGCCGGGGTCTGGGTGGGGTACGATCAGGAGCGCTCCCTTGGCGCCGGAGGGTCGGGCGGGCAGGCCGCGGCACCCATCTGGACCGAGTTCATGCAGCGGGCCCTGGCGGGTATCCCCGTGAAGAACTTTATCCAGCCGGCGGACATCACGTTTGCCACCATCAATGTCCGCACCGGACGCCTGGCCCGGGAAGGAAGTCCGGGGGCGACTCAGGAGTGCTTTGTCGCCGGTACCGAGCCCACGGCGTACGATGGCGAGCAGGATACACCCACCACCGAAGAAAATGCCAGCGATTCCGATGGGTTGCCGGAATGGGTGCGCGCCGGGCGTCTGCCGCGCCGGTCCGAAAGTCGCTAATCCCTTGCGGGGCAACGGTTTACGACCCATGAAAAAATTATTTTTCTCCAAATAATCCCTTGCAATGTGGAAATTTCTGTCTATAGTATTCGCCAGAATTACCTTAACAAGGAGGGTTGATCATGACCAAAGCTGAACTTGTGGATGCCGTAGCGAAATCTGCCAACCTCACCAAGGCTGCCGCCGACAAGGCGGTGGGCGCCGTAATCAGTGCCGTGAGCGATGCCCTCAAGAAGGGCGACAAAGTGACCCTGGTTGGATTCGGGAGCTTCGAGGTGTCCACCCGCAAGGCCCGTACCGGCCGTAACCCCCAAACCGGCAAAGAGATCAAGATCGCTGCTGCCAAGGTTCCCAAGTTCCGCCCGGGCAAGGCTCTCAAGGACGCCGTTGCCGCCAAGAAAAAATAATTTCCGCGCGTCCCCCCATGGGGAGACGTTGCTGATATAATTATCCATGTGATAAGAAACCCCGCCGGTGCGGGGTTTTTTCATTTCTGAACCCCTTGGCGGAAAGCTTCGGGGGGCTCTCCTTTCAGGCCGAACGACCATGTGCCCTTGTCAACGGCCCCTATCCCGGTTACAGTCTCGTCTCAGGAGGAAGATGCCGCGATGACCCCTGCCCTGGAGCCAGCACCGACTCAACCGGTACGACGCCGTACCCTTGCGTGCATCCTGGCATGCGTTGCGCTCTTCATCCTCTTCATTCCCGTCGCCTTCAAGCTCTATCTGACCTCGCCCCAGGCGGCCAGCCATCTCTCCCGCCTTCTCACGGACTCCTTGCGCTCCCCCGTGACCGTTGCCGCCCTGGAAACCCGCGGCGGTACGGTCGTTATCCGGGGTCTTTCAGTGGCCAATCCCCCCGGTTTCTCCGCCGCCCCTCTGGCTGTCGTCGACACCCTTGCCATCACTCCCCGCTGGTTTGGTCTCCTCTGGGGTGACCGCAGGTTCAGGCGCATCGAAATCCGCGGAGCGAGGGTTGCCGCGGAAAAAAACAGGGGCGGGGTTTGGAACGTGGTGGAGCTGCAGCGTCGGTTGCCGAAGAAGAGAGCTCCCGCCAGGGAGACGCGGATCGACGAACTGATACTCCGTTCCTGGTCGGTGACTGTGGAGGGCCGGAGCGTTGCGGGCATTGCATTCCGGATCAGGGACCTCGCCACGCGGGGGTCGACCGATTCACGTCTGGATCTGGCCTTCGCAGACGGCGCAGGCAACCGGTACCGGATCGAGGGGAGCGCCCGTCCCGGTCCGGCGTCCGCCTTTGACCTGGTGCTCACGGCCCCTTCCCTGACCCTCGCCCCCCTTGCTGATGTGATCAAGCGCCATGAGCTGTTCCTGGAGCAGGGGACCGGTGCCCTGCGGCTCAGGGTAGCGCTTGAGGGGGGAGTACTCAGGGCGGACGGGACCATGGACTTTGGCAAGATCGCTGTCAGGGGTAGAAAAGGGATCCTCCCCCTTGCCGGTCGCGTGGACCTTCGGGGGGACTATGATTTCCGGCGGGACGAGGCCCACGTTACAAGCCTCGCCATAACCCTCGCGGATCTCGCAACGGCCCGGGTTGCAGCTAAGGTGAACCGGGTGCGGAAGGAGCGGGCTTTCTCTGCCGATGTCAGCCTGGACGAGGTGGATCTGAAGCGCCTTTCCCCCCTGGTCGCAGCCGTGACAGGGCGCCCACTTTCCCTGGCCGGGCAGGTGGGAAGCCGGAATCTCCATGTCGCCGGTGACGGTGCCCGGGGGATGACCGCCATTGAGGGGGGTGTCGTTGCCCGGGACGTGGTGGTTTCCCTTGGCGGCCGCCTCCTTGTCAAGGGGGGGGAAGGGATAGTTTCCCTGGCGTCGGCCCACGGGGGGATCCTTGCCACGGGAACATTCTCCACCCCGCGAAATACGGAAGATGCCCTTGTCGAGAAGATTGAACTTCCCTTCGCCCTGCTCCTGACACCACGTTTCAAGCCCCTGGATGTCCAGGTGCCGTCACTGGCGGCCCGCATCATGGGGGTGCCGCTCACCGGCCATCTCAGTTTCAGGCCTGGTTCGCAACGCCCCTTGCTTGCGTCGCTCCATGTTCCATCAACGTCCCTCGTGCTCTTTTCGCCCTATCTGTCGCGCTACGGCCTTCGCCCCACCAGCGGCACAACCTCTCTGGCTCTCGACCTCCAGGGGAAGGGGGCGGCGGATTTCGATGGTGAAGCTGCCATCCGGGTTGATTCCCTGGCGGCTGAAGTGCAGGGGAAGCGGGCCATCCTCGGCACAGGGGAGGTTCACTCCCGCTTCAAACGGAGCGGAGAGCATCTGTCAGCCACGGGTACGGCTCGGCTCGACGGGGCGGAATTCAACGGGAACGGGGGGGGAATCAGCACCACCTTCTCCTTTGCAGACCGGACCCTTACCCTGGAAGATGTCAGGGGGAGTCTCGCCGCAACGATGGTCTCAGCCGGCCGCGCGACCCTGACGCTTCCGGCCGTGAAGGCGGGAGCTGCTCCGGAGCCTCGTCCCCTCTTGCTCCAGTTGGCGGGCGGAGCAGTTCGTCGCGGCGATGTCGAGGCAACGGGCCTTTCGGCCTCGCTCCGGGGCAGTCTCCATGCCGATCCCAAGGGCCGCTGGTTCGAGGGGGAGGGAGCCGTTTTCGCTGAACGGCTAGCCCTCCGGGGAGCCCCGGTGGGGGCGCCGTCGCTTCGGTTCACCCTGTCGCGGAGTGCTGGGGAGGTAGGCCTTGGCGGGAAGCTCCTGGACGGAGCCCTGAGCGGTCGGGCATCCTTCGATCCCCGCTCGCCTGCAACGGGCGCATCCTTTTCCCTGGGGGTTAAGGACGGGAAGCTGGCGCTCGCGAGGACGCTCCTTCCCGGAAAGCAGCTGGTAGTCCCGGCCGATGGTTTGGTATCCGGGACGGTCGCCGGTTCATTCGACCGCGCCGGCGGGCTGTCGGCCCGGATCGATCTCCGTGCCGACGGCGTCGCCCTGGCAGGGGAGGGGGGGAAGCGCCTTCTCTCAGGCGGGGGAGCACGTATCGCCGGGCGGGTGGAGGGGGCGCGGGTCGTGCTGCAGGAGAGTTCCGCCACCTTCGGAGAGGGGGCCACCCTTCGGCTGCAGGGGGAGATGGAGCGGGTTCTCTCGCCCCAGCGGGCCGGGCGTCTTGCCTTCTCCCTCCCCGCAACTCCCCTTGACCGCCTCATTGATCCGGTAGTGAATGCACTTCCCCGCTTCATCCAGGAGGCGACCGTCGCGGGGAGCGTGGCAGCCGAGGGGACCGCCGTGCTGAAAGGGAAGGAAGGGAGCGTCGACGGTACTCTCACCTTCGACGGGGTGAGCCTCGACGTCCCGTCCCAGAAGCTCCTGGTGAGCGGCGTGCACGGCACCGTCCCCTTCTCCCTTGAGTCCTCTCCTGGCACGTACCGGCGAGCCCGGGACGAAGTGAGCTTCAGCAAGGAGAATTTTACGCGACTTCTGGAGCGGTTCCGACAGACACCGACGGCTGATCAGACCCTGACGGTCGGCAAACTCCGATTCGGCCCCCTGGAACTGGGAGAGACAACGGCATTCCTGCGGAGCGCCAATGGAGTCGTGGAGCTGACCTCCCTGCGTTCGGGCCTTTCGGGCGGGGAAGTGCTCGGCAGGGGGTTCGTTGCCATGAAGGGGGGGCTTGCCTATGGCTGCGATATCCTGGTGTACGACCTGAGCCTGCGGCGTTTCTGCGATGCCATCCCGAAAATCAAGGGGTATGTCTCGGGCCGCCTTGACGGAATCGCGAGCCTCAAGGGCGCGGGAAAAGGGATAGCAGGGCTCGACGGCATTACCGATCTCTGGGTGCGGAATACGAAGGGAGAGAAGATGCTCCTCTCCAAGGAGTTTCTCCAGCGGCTCGCCGGCAAGAAGCTGAAAGGCTTCTTCTTCCGGGACGATCGCCCGTTCGACCGTGGAGAGGTGAGCGCCTACCTGGAAGAGGGCTATCTTACCTTCACGACCCTGGACATTTCCCATACGAACCTGCTGGGAATGCGGGATCTAAGCGTCACCGTGGCGCCGGTTCAGAACCGGATCGCCATTGATCACCTCTTCAACGCCTTGAAAGAGGCGGCGACCAGGGGGAAGGCGGTCTCGCGGGGTGACGAGGCTCCAGCGGCCGAGCCCCCTGTCCAGACCGACTTCCAGTGGCGTGACTGAGGAACACGCGCTTGCGCTCCCATCTCCGGGCAGATGTGCTATAGTACCGGCTGTACCTTGCAAAAACGAGGAGGAATCCATGAAACGAACAATCATGAAAGCCCTGCTGGCAGGACTCTTCGGCATGCTTGCCGCCTGCGCCATCATCACCGTCAATGTCTATTTTCCCGAAAAGGCGGTGAAGGAGGCCTACAAATCCCTCGACGAGATGCTCCTGAAGCCGGGGGAAGAGAAGCCTGCCCCGGACGGGCAGAAGCCAGCCGAAGAAAAACCGGCGCCTGCGCCAGGGCCCCAGAGCAAACTCCTGAAGGGGTTCTCCTCCTTTGCCCTGGTTGGGGAGGCCTTTGCCGCCGATAACTATGCGGATCAACTGGCTATCGAGATTTCCGGCATGCCTGAGGTGTTGAAGGCCTATGACGAGATGAAGGCGCGGCTTCCGCAGCTGGACCTCCTGCGGGACCAGGGGGTGGTTGGGGAGACCAACCAGGGGCTCGTGACGATCCGCGACAAGGGGAAGGCCACGCCCCAGGACGAGGCCTTGGTCAAGGCGGAGGTGGCGAACCGCAAGACGGTCATCACTGCCATGGCGCGGGCGATCCTGAAACTCAACAAGCAGCCCGAGTCCAAGGCGGCCATCGGCCAGGTGCTCCCCAAGGCGGCTGCCACCTATGCCGATGCCAAGCGGGAGGCGGCAAAGCCGGGGTGGTGGACTCAGCTGGCTAACGGGAGATGGGTCCAGAAATAGGAAGAGATCGACATGCGTCGGACGAGAAAGGGAGGGGACGATATCCCCGCCTTTTCTGTGTCAGATGACTACTGCGTGGAGGTCCCGCTGCCGGTACCGCCACCAAAAGGCGACGGCCCTCGCGTACCAGTCGATGACGAAGACCCCCCAGACGGCGTAGAGTGAGAGGTGGAGCCAGTCGGCCGCCACCCATGAGAGGAAGACCCGCACCCCCCACATGGTACCGAGGGTCACCAGGAAGACGTAGAAGGTGTCGCCGGTCCCCCGCAGACTCCCGGCGTAGACGAAGGAAAGGGCCAGGGGGACCTGGGCGAAGGCCACCAGCCGCAGGAAGACGATTCCTTTCTCGATGACCGCCGGGTCGTGGGTGAAGAGTCCGATGAGGGGCCCGGGCAGCGTCAGGAAGACGGCCGCCATGGTCCCCATCACCATGACCGCCAGACGCAGCGCCTCACGGTGGCTGATCCGCGCCCGGCGGTACTTTTTAGCCCCGAGGGCCTGCCCCATGAGGGTGGCTGCGGCGATCCCCATGCCGGCCCCGGGCATGAAGGAGAGGGACTCGATGGAGAGCCCGATCTGGTGGGCCGCGTAGGCGGCGGTGCCGTAGCTGATGATGAATTTCGAGTAGAAGAGCTGCCCTCCCTGCTGGGCGACCCGCTCCAGGGCCACGGGCCACCCCACTCGCCAGATGCGCTGGAAGAGCCCCGTGTCGGGGCGTCCCACCCGGATATAGCGGAGCCTCATGGCCTGGATCAGGAGGTAGAAAAAGCCGATGGCCTCGGAGGCGTTGATGGCGATGGCCGCGCCGGTCACCCCCATGGCGGGGAGACCCAGCTTGCCGTAGATGAGGGGCCAGGCCATGAGCACGTGGAGGACATTCACGAGGAGAATGGCGGTCATGGGGGTCCGGGTGTTGCCGGTGCCGTGCATGATGGCCGAGAGGATGTTGAGTCCCGTGGTGAAGGCCAGATAGAGGAAGACCAGCCGGGTATAGCCGGCAGCCAGGTGGAGGACGTCATCCTTCGCGCCGAGAAAGGCGGCCAGATCGCCGCTGAAGAACCACCCCAGGGTCGAGGCCGCCGCCGTCATGGCGGCGCAGGCGAGGCAGGCGGCAAAGGCGGCCCGGCGGGCTTCCCGGCGCTGTCCCGCTCCCCAGAGGTGAGCGATCACCACCGTTGTGCCAGTGGCAAGCCCCCAGAAGACCGTCATGGTCACGAAGACGAGGAGCTGACCGAGCCCCGTGGCCGCGATGGCCGCTGCGCCGAGTCCTCCCACGAGGAAGATGTCGACGATGGCCACGAGCCGCTGGAAGAGGGACGAGAGGAGGACCGGAAGAGACAGGTTCATGACATTGCGGCGGATGGAGATCCTCTTTTTCCGCTCCCTGAAGTGTCGTGTCGTAAATCCTCTTCCCGTCATCCCGTATCCCCTAACCCCCCTGCCGGTCACGGAGTTCCCGTCTTCCGGCCCATGTCATCAGATCATTGTCCCTTTCCGTGAACGTCATGCTTTCGCCTGGAAACTATGCGGTTCCCCCCCCGTGATTTGCAAGCGCTTTTTGCGTGGGACCCGGGCTGGTTGTCCCAACATGGTCGACGCGGAGTGCAGAGTGTACCAGCAGGAAAATAAATTGTGAACAAATAAATAGTATGCTATTTATATTGCATGAACCTGTCTGATGAAAAAATCGGCCGCAGCAACCTCTTTTATCGGCTCGGTCTCCTGACACGGCACTGGCGCCAGGTCCTGGATACCGACTTCCAGTTTGCCGGCTTGACCGACGCCACCTGGCGTCCCCTCCTGCACCTCCATCTCCTCGGTGATGGGACTCGGCAGAAGGATTTGGCGGCGTCGATCGGCATCGAGGGGCCCTCACTCGTCCGTCTCCTCGATACCCTTATCGCCAAAGGGCTGATAGAGCGTTCGGAAGATGTCACGGACCGCCGGGCGAAGCTGCTCAACCTGACACCCGAGGGCCGCGTGATCGTGGCTCGGATCCAGGAAACGGTGACGGCCCTGGAAAACGATCTCCTCAGCCCCTTCAACGACGACGAGATTGCCCGGGTGGCGGAATTCATCGGACGGCTTGAATCCACCGTGAACGAGGCCCGGCGGAGGGGAAAGAGATGATGCGTCGCGCAGTCCTGCCGATCCTGTGGCCAAGCCTCGCGCCGTGGCGGGACATCAGGGGAGCATCATGCCCTATCTGAGATTCAAGGGATTCGACGAGGGCTTTCTGCGGAAGCTTGGTCCCCTGGTCGTGGAGGAGTTCTCCCGCGTGGCGGTCGTCCCGCCGGAAGTGGTCAAGATCGAGCTGCTGAACATCGTGCAGATAACGGCCACCCCCCGCTCGCTGGAGATATTCATTTTTCCGCGGGAACAGAAAAAACATGACGCCATCGCGGCAACCCTCGCCGGCATCCTTGGCCGGTATGGCTACGATGATGTGCATATCTTCTTTGTCCTTCTCTCCCCCTCCCTCTACTACAAGGAAGGGATCCCGCTCAATAACGTCAGCTGGCTTCCCTGATGAAAAGCATGCCATGAAGGCATTTTCACTGCTCACCGCGAAAGGAGTCATTATGGATCTCAAGAGTAAAACCGTTTTGGTTACCGGTGCCAACGGCGGCATCGGCGGCGCCCTGGTCAGGGCATTGCTGGACAAGGGAGTTGCCAAGGTCTACGCCGCTGCCCGGAGTATCGACGCCGTGGCTGATTTGGCCCACGGTGGTGACGACAGGGTTGTCGCGCTTCGCCTTGACGTGACCCAAGCCGCCAGCGTGGCTGGTACGGCGGAGCAGTGCCGGGACGTGGACATTCTCATCAATAACGCTGGCGTCAACCGCTGTGTGGGGTTCATGGGCGCCACCGCCCTGGAGGACGCCCGGCAGGAGATGGAAGTCAACTACTTCGGCACCCTGGCCATGTGCCGGGCCTTTGCGCCGATACTGACCTCCCGGGGGAGCGGGGCCATCGTGAATGTCTGCTCCATCATCGGTATGGTCAATCTTCCCGTCAACGGAACCTATTGCGCATCCAAGGCCGCGGGGCATTCGCTGCTGCAGGGGCTCCGCGCCGAACTGACACCGCGGGGAATCCGGGTGATCGGCGTCTATCCCGGCCCGGTGGACACGAAGATGACGGCGGGGCAGGAGATGCCCAAAGCGACAACGGACCAGGTTGCCGCCGCGATTCTGGCAGGGATAGAGAAGGGGGATGAGTACATTTTCCCCGATCCCATGTCGCAGCATGTCCATGCCATGCTTGAAAAGGACCCCCGTCAGGTGGAGAGGGATTTCGGGGCCATGGCCGGCTGATAATCCTGGACTATCCCCCTGAACGCATGAAAGCCGCAGTTTCGGTGAACTGCGGCTTTCATGCGTTCAAGGTTTCAGGCTACCTAGGTTAGAACGGAATATCATCATCCGGATTGAAGGCCGGCTCGTCGTAGGCCGGGCCGCCGCCGAAGCCGCCTTCCTGGCCGCCCCGTCCGCCGGAGCGCCCGCCGCCCCCCTCGCCTTTGCCGCCGAGCATCTGCATCCGCTCCCCCACCACCTCGGTGGACCAGCGGTCGCGGCCTTCCTTGTCCTGCCACTTGCGGGTCTGGAGCCGCCCCTCGATGAAGACGGTCCGTCCCTTTGCCAGGTATTCGCCGGCGATCTCCGCCTGGCGCCCCCAGAGGACCACGTTGTGCCACTCGGTCTTCTCCTCGAACTCGCCGTTCCTGTTCTTGAACTTCTCGCTGGTGGCGAGGGAGAAGCTGGCCACCGCCGTACCGCCCGGGGTGTAGCGGACTTCGGGGTCCTTGCCGAGATTGCCGATGAGCATTACCTTGTTGAGACTTGCCATGGGAGCCCTCCTTCGGGGCGTTGATGTATGCCGAAAACCGCTGCAGTGTATAGGAATTGGGGGGATTCTGGCAAGCTATATTTGGTTTGACGAAGGATGGAAAAAGTCGTAAGGTTAACCGGATTTACACCCGGAGTCGTGAATGCTTAACGGTTTGATTTATTTGCTCTTTTTTGTGCCGCTCACCGCCTTTTTCAGCGTGCTTGCCATGCTCGGCGGACTCGTCGATTCCCGGGGGGGATTGGCCCACCGGTGCGCCCTTGCCTGGAGCCGCGCCGGCCTCATACTGGCCGGGGTCCGTCTGAGGGTGAGCGGCGCGGAGCAGGTGCCGGCAGGGGAACCGGTGATTTTCATGGGGAACCACCAGGGGAACTTCGATATCCTCGTACTTTCCCGGGCCGTCCCGCGCCGGTTTTCGTGGCTGGCCAAGGAGGAGCTTTTCCGCATTCCGCTGTTCGGGTCCGCCATGCGGCGGGCCGGCTACATTCCCGTGGACCGGAGCGACGGCCGCAAGGCCCTGCGGAGCCTCGACGCCGCGGCAAAGAGGATCAGGGCCGGGGCCAGCGTCATCGTCTTCCCCGAGGGGACCCGGACCCTCGACGGTTCGCTCCTCCCCTTCAAGAAGGGGGGCTTCATCCTGGCGGAGCGGGCAGGAGTGCCGATTGTTCCCTTCACCATCAACGGCAGCATGCGGGTGAACCCCCGCAATACCTGCAATCTTGTTCGCGGCGCGGAGATCTCCGTCCGGTTTGGCGCGCCGATCCCCACCTCCGGAAGCAAAGCCCTCAAGGGGCAGCCCCTCATGGACCGGGTGCGGGACTCCATCCAGGCCGGGTTGGAACGTTAGGATGCAACTTCTTTCCCTCGCACTCATCGCCATAGGGGTCGCGGCCATGGCCTGGGGACTGCCGGCGGCCCACCGGCTGGCAAAACCGTGGGATGTTCTGGCGGCCGTTGCTGCACTCTGCGGGCTGGTTGCCGTGTTGGTGGGGGCTCTTCTTGCCGTTGTGCCGGGATTTTTCGGATAGGAACCAGTGATCGAACGGACCAAGAACATCATTGCCAACGTGACGGTGATCGCCGTCATTTCCCTCCTCCTCATCGGGGGTAATACCTGGTGGCGGCAGCGGACCCAGTTCCAGCGGGGGGAGGCGGCCCTGGCGGCCCGGGATTACCTGGCCGCCATTGCCGGGTACGAGGCTGCAATTCACATGTACACCCCGGGGAGCTCCCTGGTGGAGAACTCGGCCCGGCGCCTCTGGGATATGGGGGGGGAATTCGAACGGGCCGGCGACCTGGAGCGCGCCCTCATCGCCTACCGGTCCCTCCGGAGCTCCTTCTACGCGGCCAAGTGGCTTGCGCAGCCAGGCCGGGAGTGGATTGAGGGGTGCGACCGGAAGATTGCGGAGATTCTCGGACGGCAGGGGTACCCCCCTCCCGTCCCGAGGTAGGTGCCATGGAAACTGATCAGAACCAGCCCGCCGGCCTGCGCGTCATCCCCCTGGGGGGGGTGGGGGAGATCGGCCTCAACATGATGGTCTACGAGTACGGCGACGACATCATCGTGGCCGACTGCGGCCTCATGTTCCCCGAACCCCACATGCTCGGCATCGATATCGTCATCCCCGACATCACCTACCTGCGTGAGCGGGCCGACCGGGTGCGGGGGATCTTCCTGACCCATGGCCATGAAGACCACATCGGCGCCCTTCCCTACGTCCTTCCCGAGCTTCCCGTCCCCATTTTCGGCACAGCCCTCACTCTCGGCTTCGTGCGGGAGAAACTGAAGGAGTTCGACCTCGACAGCTCCACGGACCTGAGCGTGGTGAAGCCTCGGGAGTCGGTAACCGTCGGCCCCTTCAAGGTGGAGTTCATCCGGGTCTCCCACTCCATTGTTGACGGCTGCGCCCTGGCGATCCGCACCCCCGAGGGGGTGGTGATCCACACCGGCGACTTCAAGATCGACCAGACCCCCGTGGACGGCGAGCTGACCGACCTGGCCTCCTTTGCCCGTTACGGCTCCGAGGGGGTCCTGGCGCTCTTCTCCGACTCCACCAACGTGGAGCGGCAGGGGTACACCCTGTCGGAGCGGCTGGTGGGGGAGGCCTTTGACGAGATCTTCCCCCGCTGTCCGGGGCGGATCATCGTGGCGGCCTTCTCCAGCAATATCCACCGGGTGCAGCAGGCGGTGGAGTCAGCGGCCCGCTGCGGTCGCAAGGTGCTCCTGAACGGCCGCTCCATGATCGCCAACGTGGCCATTGCCCGGCAGCTGGGGTACCTGCGTATCCCCGACGATGTGCTGATCGACCTCCGGGAGATGCCGCGCCTGCCGCCGGAGCAGGTCTGCATGATCACCACCGGTTCCCAGGGAGAGCCCATGAGCGCCCTGACCCGCATCGCCATGGACGACCACAAGCAGATCAAGCTGGAGAAGGGGGACACGGTGATCCTCTCCTCCCGCTTCATCCCCGGGAACGAGAAGACCATCTCCGACCTCATCAACCACCTTTACCGCCGGGGGGCCGAGGTCTTTCACGAGAAGGTGTCCGAGGTGCACGTGTCGGGCCATGCCTCCCGGGAGGAGCTGAAGTTGATGATCAACCTGGTGCGGCCCAAATTTTTCGTGCCGGTCCACGGCGAGTACCGGCACCTGGTGAAGCATGCCCGGCTGGCCCAGCGGGTGGGGGTTCCGGAGGAGCGCTGCCTCGTGGTTGAGAACGGTGCAGTGATCCGCTTCGCCGACGGAGCGGCCGAGGTGGCCGGCAGCGTCGCGAACGGCCGGGTATTCATCGACGGCAAGGGGATCGGCGACGTGGGGGCGGTGGTCCTCAAGGACCGCAAGCACCTTTCCGAGGACGGAATGGTGGTGGTCATCATCTCCATCAACCCCCAGACGGGCGAGATCCTCTATGGTCCCGACATCGTCTCCCGCGGGTTCGTTTTCGAGGACGAGAGCCAGGAGTACCTGGATGAAACGAAGAAGATAGTCCTGGACCTCCTGGCCGGGATGTCGCCGGAAGTCCTCAAGGACTGGAACGAGGTGAAGCAGGAAGTGCGGCGCATCCTGAGACGTTTCTTCAACAAGACCATTGAGCGGCGGCCAGTGATCCTGCCGTTGATTATAGAGATGTAGGAATGGACGAACAGATCGACAAGAAAGAAAAACTGAAAAAGGAGATCCAGGGGATGGCCCTCGGCGCGCTGGGGCTCTTCATCCTCATTGCCCTTGTGTCGTTCAATGCCGGCGACCCCTCATCAAATACGTACAATTCTGAAACAGGGGTTCGCAATTTCGGCGGTAGATTGGGAGCGGAGCTTTCCGACCTTCTCATCCAGATCGTTGGACTTGCCTCTTATGCCGTCCCAACGGGTCTGCTGTATCTTTCGTACAAACTTCTCCGCTTTAAGGAGTTGCGTTGGAAAAATTATAAAGCGTTTGCCTTTATTACGCTGTTGATCTCATTGTCGTCGTTGTTCGGATTTTTTAAGCCCGACACGGTCTTTCTTGGTCAAAAAGTCCTCACCGGCGGTGCCGTTGGGACTAAGACGGCAACGTTCCTCAAGACCTACTTCGGCATCCCCGGAGCCATCCTTATCATCCTCCCCCTCCTGGCCGCTTCGGCCATGGTCCTGTCCCGCTTCTCCTTCGTCCTCTTCGCCGACTGGTGGTTCGCGAACCTGAAGGAGCGCTGGGCCCGACGTCGGGAGCGGCAGGAACTGAACCGCCAGCTCCTCGATACGGGAGAGAAGGCCGAGAAGAAAAAATCGCCGGAAATCATGCCGGTCCACGTGGCGGTTCCTCCTCCGCCGCCGGTCCAGAAGAAAGAGGAGAAGAAGGAAAAGGCCAAGACCGCCCCACTCCAGGAGGCCTTCGACTTCATCAAGTCGGAAGGGGACCACCGCACTCCGCCGCTGTCGCTCCTCGATACCCCTCCCCAGACCGAGAAGCGCCTCGACCGCGACATCCTCACCATGAACGCCCGGCTCCTGGAGAAGAAGTTCAAGGATTTCGGCATCGACGGCGAGGTTGTGGAGATCTGCCCCGGCCCGGTCATTACCATGTTCGAGTTCGCCCCGGGCCCCGGCATCAAGGTGAGCCGGATCGCTTCGCTCTCCGATGACCTCTCCATGGCGCTCCAGTCCATGTCGATCCGGATCGTGGCCCCCATTCCCGGCAAGGGGGTGGTCGGCATCGAAATCCCGAACCGGGAACGGGAGACGGTCTATCTCAAGGAGATTTTCAACGGCGAGGAGTTCCACGGCAGCAAGATGAAGCTCCCCCTGGCCCTGGGAAAGGACATCGCCGGCGCACCGGTCGTGACCGATCTGGCCAAGATGCCCCACCTCCTGGTGGCCGGCGCCACCGGTTCGGGAAAGTCCGTATCCATCAACACCATGATCCTGTCGCTCCTCTATACCGCTACCCCCAAGGAT
Source organism: Geobacter grbiciae (assembly GCF_018531165.1). NCBI lineage: Bacteria > Pseudomonadati > Thermodesulfobacteriota > Desulfuromonadia > Geobacterales > Geobacteraceae > Geobacter > Geobacter grbiciae. The sequence continues at coordinate 83,618 of NZ_JAHDIW010000012.1, forward strand.
GTGCGGGTCATCATGGTTGATCCGAAGATGCTGGAGCTCTCCATCTACGAGGGGATTCCCCACCTTCTCCTTCCTGTTGTCACCAACCCCAAGAAGGCATCCCTGGCGCTGAAGTGGGCCGTGGAGGAGATGGGGCGTCGCTACCGCCTCATGGCCGATAAGGGGGTGCGGAACATCGGCTCCTACAACCAGTGCCTCGAAAAGGAGGAGAAGGAGGCCGAAGAGCTCAAGGCCCAGGGGACCGTGGTGCTGGACGAGGTGGTGGACGAGCCCGTGGACGATGAGGAGGCGATCCAGCAGTTCCTGGCCAAGCAGGAGGAGCTGGAGCATGGCCATCTGCCGTACATCGTCGTCGTCGTGGACGAACTGGCCGACCTCATGATGGTGGCCGGCCGGGAGATCGAGGAGTCCATCGCACGCCTGGCCCAGATGGCCCGGGCCGCCGGCATCCACCTGATCCTCGCCACCCAGAGGCCGTCGGTGGACGTCATCACCGGCCTCATCAAGGCCAACTTCCCGGCCCGGATTTCCTTCCAGGTCTCATCAAAGATCGACTCCCGGACCATCCTCGACACCAACGGCGCCGAGTCGCTCCTGGGGGCCGGCGACATGCTCTTCCTTCCCCCGGGAACCGCCAAGATGCAGCGGGTCCACGGGGCCTTCGTCTCCGACGCCGAGGTGCAACGGGTGGTGGATTTCCTCAAGAAGCAGGGGAAGCCGGTCTACGACAAGTCGATCCTGGAGATGAAGGAAGAGAGCGGCTCCGGCAGCGGCGACGACGAGGACATGGTGGACGAGCGGTACGACGATGCCGTTGCCCTGGTGGCCGAGACGCGCCAGGCCTCCATCTCCATGGTCCAGCGGCGCCTGCGGATTGGCTACAACCGTGCCGCCCGCATCATCGAGCGGATGGAGCAGGAGGGGATCGTCGGGCCGTCCGACGGGACCAGCAAGCCCCGGGAAGTGTTTATCAACAAGATATGAACGACTATCTCCTTCCTCTTTTCATCCTCAATCTCCTCCTCACCCTTGCCGACGCCGCCATCGGCTACCACGTGGCCCCGGCGTTGATGCGGCGGTTTACTCCCGATCCGGAAACGGCGGAGCTGTCGGTTCGGGGGATGCGGACCATGCTCGGGGGGGTGGTGGCTCTCTACATGTTTTTCAACTGTCTCGGGTACTTCCGGCAGAACGGCGTCATGCTTATGGTAGTGACCGCCGTCGTGGTGGTGGATATGGTGGCGCAGTTGGTGGTGCGGCGAAAGATCGTGAAGGGGTAGGGGTAGGGGCAGGAATACGGGAAAAGATTCGAATACTTGAACGCGGCGGGATTCCCCGTCGCGTTTTTTATGCTGGCAGCCGGATAGATGCTACTCCTCCAGCCTCCCCAGGAGCCGCAGGAGACCGTCGAGGATGGTGAGGGGGTGGGGTGGACAGCCAGGGATGTAAAGGTCGATGGGGATGAGACCGTCGGCGCCGTTATGAACATCGGGGGAGTCAATGAAGGGGCCGCCGTTGATGGCGCAGGCCCCGGCGGCGATGGCGATTTTCGGCTCGGGGATCGCCTCCCAGGCCTTGAGGAGGGCGAGGTGCATGTTCTCGGTAACCGGTCCGGTGATGAAGATGCCGTCGGCATGGCGGGGGGAGGCAACGAACTGGATGCCGAAGCGCCCCAGGTCAAAGCCGACTGTGGAGAGGACGTTGGTGTCGGCCTCGCAGGCGTTGCACCCCCCTGCCGAGACCTCCCGGAGCTTGAGGGATCGCTCGAAGAGAGATTGTCGCTTCTCGTCCAGGGGGGCGGCGAGCCGGCGGATCTCCCCGGACCGGACGATGAGGTCCTCCCGCCGGTTAACGGCCAGCCGGTGATCGCCAGTGAAAGAGATGGCGCCGTGGGGGCAGGCGCCGGCGCATTCAGGGCAGAAGAGGCATTTCCCCATGTCGAGGGCGAGGGTTTTCCCGGTCCCCGGTCCCCGATCCCCGGTCCCGGCCGTTATGGCGCCATGAGGACAGGCGTTGGCGCAGTCGGCGCACCCGACAGGACACTTTTCCGGATCCAGGAGAGGTGCCCCCCGGAAGAGTTCCGGCAGTTGCGCCGGCCCGGCAGGGTAGGCGATGGTTCGGTGTCCCTGGTGACGTCTGGCAAAGAGTGCCTTGAGCATGGTGCGCTTCCCCTGTGGGGGACCTATTCCGCGGCGGCCCCGCTATAGCCGAGTTTTACGGAGATGGTTTCGGCGGCTTTCTGGGCCAGGGGGACCAGTTCTGCGGCGACGCGCTCGTCGGAGAACCTCATGGTCGGCCCTGAGATGATGACCGCCCCGACCGTTTCAGTTCGGTAGTCGCAAATGGGGGCAGCCACCCCCCGGACTCCGATTTCAAGCTCCTCGTCGTCGATGGCGTAGCCGGCGGCGGCGATTTCCTTCAGGTGCTCCCGGAGCCGGGTGGCGTCGGTGATGGTGTTGGGAGTGAAGGGGACCAGTTCTTTGCGGGCCAGGTAGCGCTCAAGCTTCGGTTCGGAGAGGGAGGCGAGCATCACCTTCCCGGCGGCGGTGCAGTAAGCGGGAAGCCGGGAACCGAGTCGGGAGACGACCCTGACCGTGGCACGGCTTTCGACCCCGTAGAGGTAGATGCTCAGGTTTTCCTTAAGGATGGAAACGTAAGCGGTTTCATCGCATTCCCTGACCAATTCCTCAAGAACCGGTTTTGCGTAGGGAAGGAGCGCCATCTGGCGGATCATGGTCTGGCGGATCTCAAGGGTTTTGAGTCCGAGCCGGTAGTTGCCGGTGACCCGGTTCTGTTCCACGTACCCCCGGGCCTCCAGGGTGGCTAGGAGCCGGAATACGTTGTTCTTGTGGAGCCTGAGCCGCTTTGCCAGTTCGGTTACGCCGAGCTCGGACACCTCTTCTCCGTGGAACTGCTCCAGGAGATCGAGGGCGTGGGAGACGGCAAGAATCATGTAATCGGATTTGTCTTTTTTCTGCACGGTGAGCCTCTGTCGGGTGGAGTGAAAAAGCAAACCCGTCTCTTATATCACAAATCGAACCCGCAGTAGGAGAGATTAAAACTCTTGTTGCAGAGGGGGAAGTCGGAAATCTGCTGATTCCGCAGGGCCAGGGCGAGTCCGGTCCAGTTGTGGAACGACGGGTCGACCACCTTGTAGCGGGCGAAACGGCCGGTGCCGTCGGTGATGGCAACGTGGCAGATCTCACCCCGCCACCCCTCGGTGAGAGCCACGGCCACGCTGTCCGGCGCAGGGGTGGCGGTATTCGTCACGGGAGGGCCGGCCGGCAACTGGCGGAGTTGCTCCGCTACGAAGTGGAGGGAGGCCTCCGCCTCGCGCCAGCGGACATGGGCCCGGGCAAAGACGTCACCGTTTTCCTCAACAGCTACGGCCACCGGACTCACGCCGTAGATGCCGAAGGGGGTATCCCGCCGCACGTCCCGGTCGATACCGCATGCCCGGGCCGCCGGCCCCACAAGGCCGATCTCCCGGGCCGTCTCCTGACTCACCTTTCCCGTTCCCTCGAAGCGGGCCATGACCGATTGGGTATCCCAGAGGAGTCCCACCGCATTTTCCAGATCATCGCTCGCGGCGGTAAGCCGATCGAGAATTTCACCCGCCTGCCGCTCGCTCACGTCGAAACCGATGCCGCCGGGACGCACGATTCCCCTGCCAAAGCGGCTTCCGCAAAGGTGTGCCGTCATGTTGAGAAAATCCCCCCTGATCCGGCCGCAGAAGGAGGCGGTGGGAAGATAGGCCACATCCCCGGCCAGGGCACCCAGGTCGCCGGTGTGGTTGGCGAGCCGTTCCAGTTCCAGGGCGATGGCCCGGATGATTTCGGCCCGGGCCGATGGAACCGTCCCCCCGAGGGCCTCCATGACCATGGCATAGGCCAGGGCGTGGCCGATGGTGGTGTCGCCGGCGATGGTCTCCATCTGGAAGAGGGTTTTCGGATGGGGGCCCTTCAGGAAGCCCTCCTCCACCCCCCGGTGCTGGTAGCCGAGGGCAATCTCCAGGCTGAAGACCTCTTCGCCGTGGCACTGGAAGCGGAAATGCCCCGGCTCGATGATCCCTGCGTGGACCGGTCCCACCGCCACCTCGTGGATCTCCTCCCCCTCCACCCGGTAGTAGTCGGTGTCACCCGCCACTTTCCCGCCTAAACCTTTACGTGACGGCATGAAGGGGTGGTGGAACCGGACCGGCTTGGGCCAGGGGTGGGCCTCGGGGGTGATGCCGCATTGTTCGGCGATCTCCCGCTCGAAGAGGTGGAGTTGGGGGACGAGACGGCAGATGGAGGGAAAGGCCATTCCCGCCTCGGTTCGCATGAGCCCCAGAAGCCCGTCGTTGGGGGCGGCCATGAGGCACCAGAGGGTGGCGCCGGCGTCGGTGGGGACCCCGAAACAGGAGGCGACCCGCCATCCCCGGTCGGAGGCGTCGATGATATCCTGGAGGAACTGTTCGAGGGGAAGGAGCGGCACCGAGGCCACCGGCACCGCCTCTCCGTTGCGCAGGCAGGTGAGGGAGAAGGTGCGGGTCACGGCACGTTTCCTCCTAATAGGGCCGCTCCTTCCGTAATGAGGCGGCTGAGTGGTGCCGGTATCCAGAGGCCGAGCATGAGGACGACTCCCATAAGAATGAGCGGCGGCACCACCGTGAGGAAGCGGTCCCGGTAACCGGTATGTTCGATGCGGCTCGATTCCCCCATCACCACCGGCAGGACCGTGCGCGCCATGCCGAGGAAGATGGCGGCCAGAAAAAAGAGGATGAGGCCGCCGATCCACTCTCCTCCCTGGGTCATGGCGCTGGAGATGATGGAGAATTCGCTCACGAAGAGGCCGAAGGGGGGAGAGCCGGTGACAGCGAAGAACCCGGCCAGGAAGAGCCCTCCCGACCAGGGGAGACGCCGCAGTGCTCCCCGCACCTGCTCGCACCGCTTGCTGTTGTAGGAGCGGTGGATGTTGGCGGCGGCAAGGAAGAGGACCCCCTTGGTGAGGCTGTTGTTCACCAGATGGAGGAGTGCCCCGGCCAAGGCTCCTTTGCCGAGCCCCAGGGCCACGGCCAGGATCCCCACATGCTCCACGCTGGAGTAGGCGAGCATCCGCTTGAAGTCAGCCTGGCGTGCCATGAAGATGGCAGCCGTGGCCATGGAGAGGAGGCCCATGAGGACGAGGGCGTCCCGGTGGAAGGTCGTCCCGCTGGCTGCCACGCAGACCTGGTAGACCCTGAGGAGCCCCACGAAGGAGCAGGTCACGAGTCCTCCGGCCAGGAGCCCCCCCACGAGTCCGGGCGCTTCGCCGTAAGCGTCGGGCTTCCAGGTGTGGAGCGGCGTGAGCCCCATCTTGGTCCCGTAGCCCACGAGGAGAAACACGAAGGCCGCCTTGAGCCAGGCGGGGGAAAGGAGCCGCGCGTTCGCCACCAGGGGTTCCAGGAGAAGCGTCGGTTCGATCCGGGCCACCACGGTGGAGTAGGCCAGGAAGAGGAGCCCCAGGAGCGCCAGGGCGATCCCCACGGAGCAGATGAGCATGTACTTCCAGGTGGCCTCGATGGAGCGGGCGTTGCGGTTGAAGTAGAGGAGGGGGGTCATGGTGAGGGTGGTCGTCTCGATGGCCACCCAGAGGAGCCCCAGGTGGTGGGCAAAAGCCACGAGCGTCATGGCTGAAAGGCAGACCAGCAGCATGGCGCAGAGGATGCGGTTCGGCCGTTCCCGCCGGTAAGCGAGATATCCCACGGCATAGAGCCCTGATGCGAAAAAGAGAAGGCTCACGGAGAGGAGCACGAGCTTTCCGATGGCGTCCAAGTGGAGCCACATCCCCGCCGGAGCGGCCGTGGGGGAGAGTGTCGCTTCGACTGTCAAGGCCAGGTGGATTGCCCCGGTGACGGGGAGGGCCCAGGGACGGCCCCTGTCCGACGGAATAAACCAGGCCGTGAGGGCGCCCAGAAGCGGTATGAGGAGGAGGCCGGTGATCATTCCCTAGTCCCTGAGCGTGGTGAGTCGCGACGTGTCGATGGATGAGAACTCGCGGCTGATCTGGTTGATGATGATCCCCATGACGAAGATGCCGACGATGAGGTCCAGCAGGACCCCCGCCTCCACCATGACCGGCATCGCCTCGGTCAGGAGGAGTCCAAAGAGGAAGATGCCGTTTTCCAGCATCAGGTAACCGATTACCTGGGAGATGGCTTTACGCCGGGTCACCAGCACGATGAAGCCGGTCAGGAGCGTGGCGATGGCCGCCGGCACGAAGAGGAGCCCCTGGTGCTCCGGAGCCAGGGGGAGGCGGGCGGCGAAGACAAAGGAGAGCCCCGTCGTGATGGCGCCGATGAGAAGCGTCGGCACATACCCCAGGTAGGGCTCCATCTCCCGTGATATCCGGGCTCGGACGATGGCGCCGGTCAGAAGCCACGGGATGATGATCCCCTTTGCCAGGATGAGGCCGCCGGTAATGACCACCAGGTGCCAGGAGAACGAGTGGACGAGGATCGGGAGGATGCCGAGGATGACCCCCTGGATGGCCACGGCACGGATCGCCACGGCCAGGCGCCCCGAACCGAGGGCCGCGAAGTTGATGAGCATCACGAGGACGATGAGCTGGTCCACCAGGGAAGTCATGGTCTACCTCAGCACCAGGAGCAGCGAGAACGCCGCCAGGATGCAGGCCGCCGCCAGCATCTGGGGGACCTTGGGGAGCCGCAGCCGTGCCATGACCGATTCCACCATGCCGATCCCCACGGCCAGCATCATCATGGCGATCACGAAGAGGACCCAGTCCACCACGGGGATGCCGGTGGCATAGGGGAGGGCGATGTCGGTGAACAGGGCACCCAGCACGAAGAGCTTCAGGGCCGCCCCGTAGAGGATGGCGCCGAAGAGGGGGCCGCTGTGGTCGAGCACCATCACCTCGTGGATCATGGTCAGTTCCAGGTGGGTGGTGGGGTCGTCGAAAGGGACCCGGCAGTTCTCGGCCAGGAGCACGATGAAGAGGCTTCCCACCAGCAGGAGGAGCGATGCGCCGGCCGAAAGCCAGGAGGTGGCGGCGGTCCCGGTCAGCATGGGGGTCAGGGAGAGGGAGCCGGAGAGCCGTGCCAGCACCGCCAGGGAGAAGAAGAGGGCCGGCTCGGCCAGGCAGGCGAAGGTGGCCTCCCGGGCCGCCCCCATCCCCTCGAAGCTGGAACCGGTATCCAGGGCCGCCGCCGTGGTGCAGAAGCGGGCCAGCCCGAAGAGATAGGCGAAGAGGATCATGTCGCCGCTGAAAGAGAGAGGGGGGCGGTGCTCCCCGAGGGGGATCAGGAGCGAGGCCACAAGCGTTGCCGCCAGGCCCGCCACTGGTCCCGCCCGGAAGACCCAGCTCGTGGTTTCGCTGAAGACCGACCCCTTGCGCACGAGCTTTGCCAGGTCGTAGTACGCTTGAACAAGCGGTGGACCGGTGCGGCCTGCAAAGATGGCCTTGGTCCGGTTGATCACCCCGAGCAGCAGCGGCGGCATGAGCAGGGTAATCAGGATATGGATAACGGTGTCGACCATTCCCTTCCTGCTCCTTTAATAGGCCCACGCCAGCAAGAGCGCCAGCGTCACGAAGATGTAGAGGATATAGAGGTGGAGCCGGCCGTGCTGGAGCTTGCGGGCGAGAGAGAACCTCCGGTCCATGGCCGAGAGGAGCGGCGTGATGACCAGTTCCAGTACCGCTTCGGGAACATGGCTCGAAAAGGCGCTCTTCCCCGGGAAGAGGCCCTGAACCTTGGGCGGGTGGACCCGGGGGCGGAGCACCGCGGCGAAGAGGCTCACGAACATCTCGGCAAAGGAAGAGGCGGTGTACTGCATCCGGACAGTGGGACGGGCAAAGCCGCAGTCCCAGGTGCCGGCCGTACCCTGTGGTTCGGCTGTTACCCGCTTCCAGAGCCAGGCGCCGATGCCGAGAATCGCCAGAAGGAGGATGAGCCCCATGAGGGTAATCCAGCCAAAGGGCGCCGCATCCGCCAGCCGGACGCCGGCAAAGGGGAGCTGGGGGCTCCAGGCAAAGAGGGCCGGCTCCAGAAAGCGTGGGAGTGCCACAGGGAGGAGGCCGATGGCTGCGCAGAGTATGGCAAGGAGCATCATGGGGCCCCGCATGGCCCACCCCGGTTCGTGGCACCCGGCCGCGTCGGTCGACCGGGGGAGCCCCAGGAAGACCGTGCCGAATACCTTCACGAAGCAGAGGACCGCCATCCCCCCCACCATGGCCAGGGCCGGCGCCGCCAGCCCCAGCAGGGGGGCCGCGGCCCCCTTTTCCTGCACGAGGCCGGAGAAGAAGCCGAGATAGACGAGAAGCTCACTCACAAAGCCGTTCAGGGGGGGAAGTCCGCAAATGGCCACGGCGCCGGTGAGAAAGAGGGCCGCGGTCCAGGGCATCCGTCGGCCCAGCCCGCCGAGGCTGTCGATCTCCCGGGTCCCAGCCTCGTGAATTACCGCACCGGCCCCGAGGAAGAGGAGGGACTTGAAAAGGGAGTGATTCAGGACATGGAGAAGCGCCCCCCCGAACCCGAGGACCACCAGGAGCGGCAGTCCCGCTCCCCTGCCGATGAGGGCAACGCCGAGCCCCATGATGATGATGCCGATGTTTTCGATGCTGTGGTAGGCCAGGAGCCGCTTCAGGTCGTGCTGCCCCACGGCAAAGGCAACCCCGAGGATTCCCGACACAATTCCCGCCATAAGAAGAACCATCCCCCACCAGGGCGGGACCACTCCGAAGAAGGAGAGGATGCGGACTATGCCGTAGATTCCCATCTTGATGAGGACCCCCGACATGAGGGCCGACACGTGGCTCGGTGCGCTGGCATGGGCGCCCGGGAGCCAGACGTGAAGCGGCATCACCCCTGCCTTGAGGCCAAAACCCAAGAGAGCGGTCACGAAAATGGCGGCCCCAAGGGGAGTTGTTCCGTCCAGTGCCGTTGCAGCAGGAAATGAAAAGGAACCGGCAGTCGCTTTCAGCAGGGAGAAACAGGCGAAGAGGGTGAGGGTGCTTGCGTGGGTTGCCACGAGATAGATGAGGGATGCGTCGCGAACCTCCTGCTCCAGATCGTCGGTGGCGAGGGCAAAGTAGGCGGAAAGGGCCATGATCTCCCAGAAGATAAGAAAAAGGACTCCGTTCCGGGCTAGGGGGACCAACGCCAGGGAGGCGGCGAGGACGCCGAAGAAGAAGGTGAGCCGCGGTGCCGTGCGGGGGTGGTGGCTGGCGGGCCAGTAGCCGATGCCGTACACGGCGCAGCAGGCGCTGACGATGAAGACGGGGAGGAGGAAGAAGGCGGAGAGCGGGTCGATGCCGGCCTCAAGGGGGCCGAAAGGAAGCGAGATTTCGAGGGTGTAGGAGACGGTCCGTTCAGTGAAGAGTGCTGCCAGGGCACCGATGATTCCCAGGATGGAGCCGAGAACGACGGCGAGAGAGGCGCATTTCTGCCCCCCGTCCAGCTTCTTGGGGACAAAAAGGCCCGGAATGCCCGACGCGCCGATCAGGAGCGCGCCGGCTATGACCAGGCTGACAGGATTGTCAGGCCCTGCCGTTGATGCTTCCATGGATGGTCTCCGGGAGAGGCGGCAGCGCTGTGTGTGGTCGCAGCGCTCGCGGTGTGACGCCATTTTACTGGTGCGTACCTTTGCGGACTATACGTCCTCAGGGGAAATGCGTCAATAGTCAAGTGGAGCCTGCCGCTGACAAGGGTGGCGCGCAATGGCGGGTGAGACAAGGTTTTGCTTAGCGGGTTTCGTTGAGATGGATTTGCGATAATTCCTGTTGACAAGAGAGGAGGAATCGGATTACTTATAGAGCTGTACGACCTCATTTTTGTCCATTGGAAATACCCCCGGCGTTCTTTCATTCCTTTACAAATCAGGCGCTCCACTCAACACCATAATCAACGTGCGTCGCTACGCTATTCGGAAAAGTTACGACATTCGATTACATAAGAGCACAGATTCCACGTATCCACAAATAGGTGCGTTTCCCGCTTTCGTTACGCTCAGTTATCCGATGAATAACCCCGACAATGAGCCCGCCATCATTCAGCAGCTATCCCGTTGCGCCCGTCCACAGGAGAACCGATGAATCTTCAGGAACTTAAAGGCAAAAAAATCAATGAGCTTGCGGCAATCGCCAAGGGCCTCAACATCGAGGGTGCCTCAAGCCTGCGCAAGCAGGATCTGATTTTTGCCATCCTCAACGCCCAGACCGAGAAAAACGGCATGATCTTCGGCGAGGGGGTCCTGGAATGTCTTCCCGACGGCTTCGGCTTTCTCCGGGCGCCCGACTACAACTATCTGCCGGGGCCTGACGATATCTATGTTTCTCCTTCTCAGATTCGCCGGTTCAACCTCCATACCGGCGACACCGTGTCGGGCCAGATCCGCCCTCCCAAGGAGGGGGAGCGCTACTTTGCCCTCCTCAAGGTGGAGACGGTCAACTTCGAGCCACCCGAGGTGGCCCGGGATAAGATCCTCTTCGACAACCTCACTCCCCTTTATCCCGACGAAAAGCTGAAGCTGGAGACCGCGCCGGATAATATGCCGATGCGGGTCCTGGAGCTCGTCTCTCCTATCGGCAAGGGGCAACGGGGACTCATCGTGGCGCCGCCCCGCACCGGCAAGACGATGCTCATCCAGAACATCGCCAACTCCATTGCGGAGAACCATCCCGAGGTCTACCTGATCGTCCTTCTCATCGACGAGCGTCCCGAAGAGGTTACCGATATGCAGCGTTCGGTCCGGGGGGAGGTGGTTTCCTCCACCTTCGACGAGCCCGCCACCCGCCACGTGCAGGTAGCCGAGATGGTCATCGAGAAGGCGAAGCGCCTCGTGGAGCACAAGCGGGATGTGGTGATCCTTCTGGACTCCATCACGCGCCTCGCCCGGGCCTATAACACGGTGCTCCCCCCCTCCGGCAAGATCCTCACCGGCGGCGTGGACGCCAACGCCCTCCAGAAGCCGAAGCGCTTCTTCGGCGCGGCCCGCAATATCGAGGAAGGTGGCTCCCTCACCATCATTGCCTCGGCCCTGGTGGACACCGGGAGCAAGATGGATGAAGTCATCTTCGAGGAGTTCAAGGGGACCGGCAACATGGAAGTCCACCTGGACCGCAAGCTCGTGGAGAAGCGGACCTTTCCGGCCATCGACATCAACAAATCGGGGACCCGCAAAGAGGAACTTCTCGTGGAAAAGGGCTCCCTCAACCGTACCTGGATTCTCCGCAAGGTCCTCCATCCCATGAACGTGGTGGACAGCATGGAGTTCCTCCTGGAGAAGCTTTCCGAGACCAAGAGCAACCAGGAATTCCTCGATTCCATGAGCAAGTAGGCGTCCCGTCTCCCTCTATGGGGTGGCGGAAAAAAGTCTTGAAAAAAAATAGCCCGTTTGTTAACGTTTTAACTTTCCGACAGATCACATGGCACCGGGGCAAAGGCCCCCAAGGAGGACGATATGAAAGAAGGGATTCATCCCAAGTACAACGAGGTTACCGTGAAGTGCGCCTGCGGCAACAGCTTCCAGACCCGTTCCACCAGAACCGAGATCTCCACCGAAATCTGCTCTGCCTGCCATCCGTTTTTCACCGGCAAGCAGAAGCTCGTGGACACCGCCGGCCGCGTCGAGCGCTTCCGGAAGAAGTACGGCATGCAGTAACAGGCCCCCGGCCTTGCGGATTTGAGCGGAAGGGGATTTTGTCCATGGCGAAATCCCCTTATCTGTTTCTTGAAGCGCTGTATCCAAATCGCCTCGTGAAGGGACTTCATGAAGGTTACCCTACTCCAGCACACCCCTGATCCCGAAATGGCCGTTGCCCTCGCCGCGCGGCTCTGCTACTCCCCCATCGGCATTGATGAGCTGAAGGAGCGTCTGTCGCGTTCCGACATTTCCGCGTTTCTCGACAAGATCATGTCGCTGGGGCACCAGTCGGTGCTGGAGCATGCCTCCTTCACCTTCGGCATCGAGGGGATATCACGGGCCACGAGTCATCAGCTCGTTCGGCATCGGATCGCCTCCTACTCCCAGCAGTCCCAGCGCTACGTGACCCATACGGAGCAATTCTCTGCCGTGATTCCCCCCTCCATCGCGGGGCGTCCCGATCTTGCTGCCCGCTTCAAATCGCAGCTGAAGGCGCTCCACGATACCTATGCCGAACTCTTTGAGGCCGGCATCCCGGCCGAGGACGCCCGCTACATCCTCCCCAACGCCGCGGAGACGAAGATCATCATGACCATGAACGCCCGGGAGCTTCTCCACTTCTTCGGCCTCCGCTGCTGCGAGCGGGCCCAGTGGGAGATCCGGGCCATGGCCGTGGAGATGCTGCGGCTTGTGAAGGGGGTTGCCCCCACCATCTTCCGGGATGCCGGACCCGGCTGCGTTGCCGGCCCCTGTCCGGAAGGGACCATGACCTGCGGCAAGATCGTCGAGGTCAGGAAGAGATTCAAGGAGATGTACGTATGACGAGGTGGTTCCGGTTGCTGCTGGTGCAGTTGCTCATCCTTGCGGAGCGGATCAATGTAGGTGGGCAGGCTGTTCTCGAAGGGGTCATGATGCGAGCGCCCCGTTCCATGGCCATCGCGGTCCGACGCCCTTCGGGCGAGATAGCCGTCAAGCGGGAGGAGGTCCCCCCACTCTCGGAGCGCTTTCCCATTGTGAAGCTCCCGATCCTCCGGGGAGCGGTTGCCCTCTTTTCCTCTCTCATTATAGGACTCAAGGCACTCAACTTTTCCGCCAACGAGGCGCTGGCCGAAGAGGAAGAGAAGGAGGAACTCTCCTCCTGGGCCATGGGTGGGACCATGGCCGTTGCCCTCGGGTTCGGCGTCCTCCTCTTTTTTGTCCTTCCCCTTTACCTTACCAAACTCCTCGTCCCGGTTATCGGTCAGTCCAACATCATGTTCAACCTGGTGGACGGCATCATCCGCGTGGCGGTTTTTCTCCTCTATATCGTATCCATTTCCCGCATGAAGGACATTCAGCGGGTTTTTGAGTACCACGGCGCCGAGCACAAAACCATCTTTGCCTTCGAAGCAGGAGAGGAGCTTTCGGCCGCCACGGTTCAGAAGTACAGCCGCCTCCATCCCCGTTGCGGCACGAGCTTTCTCCTCATTGTCATGCTGGTGAGTATCGTCATCTTCTCGCTCATCCCCAAGCTCTGGCCCTTCTGGATGAAGGCCGGGGCCCGGGTGGTGCTCCTGCCGGTCATCGCCGGGGTTTCCTACGAGTTCCTCAAGTGGAGCGCCAAGAACGACCGGAATCCTCTGGTGCGGCTCATCATCGCCCCCGGCCTGGCGCTCCAGCGGCTCACCACCCGGGAGCCCGACGACAGCCAGGTGGAGGTGGCGATTCGCTCCATGACCGAGGCCCTGGAAGAGAATGGCGGCTACAAGGACGACCGGCTGGTGGTGTGATGTCCCGCCGGCCCTGATTTTCGTTTCTGAAGGATTGCGTTGATGTTTGACAAGATAGAAGAACTTGAAATCCGATACCAGGAGCTTGAATCGCTTCTGGCCGACCCGACGGTGATCGCTAACCAGCCCGAGTTCCGCAAACTCTCCCGGGAGCACAACGACCTGACCGGCCTGATCGAGGCCTATCGTCGCTACAAGAAGGTTCTTGCCGAGATCGAAGGGAACCGGGAGCTTCTGGCCGACCCCGAGATGAAGGAGATGGCCCAGGCGGAACTGGAGGATCTGGAGCGACAGAAGGAGGAACTGGAGGGGGAGATCAAGCTGCTGCTCCTCCCCAAGGATCCCAACGACGACCGCAACGTCATCCTGGAGATCCGTGCCGGTACCGGCGGCGACGAGTCGGCCCTCTTTGCCGGCGACCTCTTTCGCATGTACTCCCGCTTTGCCGAGCGCAACCGCTGGAAAGTGGAGATCCTGTCTGCCTCCGAGTCGGAGCGGGGGGGCTTCAAGGAGGTCGTGGCCCTCATTGAAGGGCAGGGGGTCTTTGCCAAGCTCAAATACGAGTCGGGAACCCATCGGGTCCAGCGGGTGCCGGAGACCGAGGCCCAGGGGCGGATCCACACCAGCGCCTGCACCGTGGCGGTTCTCCCCGAGGCCGAGGATATCGAGGTGGACATCAATCCCGTGGATCTTAAGATCGACGTTTATCGGGCCTCCGGGGCCGGCGGCCAGCACGTCAACAAGACCGAGTCGGCGGTCCGGATCACCCACCTCCCCACCGGCATCGTGGTGGAGTGCCAGGACGAGCGGAGCCAGATCAAGAACCGGTCAAAGGCCATGAAGGTCCTCAAATCGAGGATCCTAGACGGCCTCCAGCAGGAACAGAACGCCCGCATCGCCGCCGACCGCAAACAGCAGGTGGGAAGCGGCGACCGGAGCGAGCGGATACGCACCTACAACTTCCCCCAGGGGCGAATGACCGACCACCGGATCGGTCTTACCCTCTACCGGCTCGACGCCCTCATGGAAGGGGACATCGCCGAAGTAGTGGATACGCTCCGGGCGCACTACCAGATGGAGGCCCTCAAGGCCCAGGCCGAAGCGGCCTGACCCGCTCGGACCGGAAAGGGTTCCATGACGGAAAAGCCTGAAACCTGGACCATCCGCAGGGTCCTTGACTGGACCAGGGGATACCTGGCCGAGAAGGGGGTCGAGAACGCCCGGTTGGAGACTGAGTGGCTTCTTTCCGCAGCCTTGGGGCTTGACCGGGTGGGGCTCTACGTCAACTTCGACAAGCCCCTGAACGCCGAAGAACTGTCGGCGGTCCGGGGGCTCGTGGCGCGACGGGCCAAGCGGGAACCACTCCAGTACGTCCTCGGTACCCAGGAGTTCTGCGGCCTCGACTTCGCCGTGACGCCGGCGGTGCTCATCCCCCGGCACGACACCGAGGCGCTCGTGGAGGAGGCGCTCCTCCGTGCCCCCCACGCCGCCACGGTCCTCGACATCGGCGTCGGGAGCGGCTGCATCGCCGTGGCTCTGGCAAAGAACCTTCCCGATGCCCAGGTGTGGGGGGTGGAGCAGTCCGCCGGAGCCATCACCCTGGCCCGGCAAAACGTTGAGCGCCACGGCGTCCGGGTGATCCTTTGCGAAGGGTCCCTCTTCGAGCCCTTCGCAGACCAGCGGTTCGATCTGATCGTCTCTAATCCCCCCTACATCCCCACTGCCGACCTGGATACGCTCCAGCCGGAGGTGCGGGAGTACGAGCCCCGCGCGGCTCTTGACGGTGGCGCCGACGGTCTCGATTTCTACCGGATCATCGTCCCGGCCGCTTTGGAGCATTTGAACGCGGGCGGGTGGCTCATGGTCGAACTGGGTATCGGCCAGGCAGAGGCGGTGCTCGGGATGTTTGAGCAGGCCGGTTTCACCGACTGCTTTACGGCCAAGGATCTCAACGGCATCGACCGGGTGGTCGGCGGACGGATTCCGTAGTGGCGTGATTCATCACGTCCCGGGCGCAACGAATTGCACCCCCACATCAATTTCAGAGGCATTCCATTGGACAAGCTGATCATCAAAGGGGGAAAGAAACTGACCGGTGACGTATCGGTCAGCGGCTCCAAGAACGCGGCCCTCCCCGTCTTCATTTCCACCATCCTCGCTCCCGGACTCAACGAAATCCGCAATGTCCCGTTCCTGCGCGATATCAACACCACCATCAAGGTCCTGGAATCTCTGGGCGCCGTGGTGGAGGGAAACGGCAACATCGTCAAAATCGACACGACCCACGTGAACGACGTGGAGGCCACCTACGATCTGGTAAAGACCATGCGGGCCTCGGTCCTGGTCCTGGGGCCGCTTTTGGCGCGCCACGGCCGGGCGCGGGTCTCCCTCCCCGGCGGCTGCGCCATCGGCGCCCGCCCCATCAACCTCCACCTTAAGGGGCTTGCGGCCCTTGGGGCCGACATCCGGCTGGAGCACGGCTATGTAGAGGCCAAGGCGAAAAAGCTGAAAGGGGCGCGGATTAACTTCGACATCGCCACCGTCGGGGGTACTGAGCAGCTCATGATGGCGGCGGCCCTGGCCAAGGGTGAGACGATTCTGGAGAACGCTGCCCGGGAGCCGGAGATCATCGACCTGGCCGATATCCTGAACAGGATGGGGGCCAGGATCGACGGGGCCGGCACCGACACCATCCGGATCACCGGGGTGAAGGAGCTGGCGCCGGTTGCCCACGACGTCATGCCCGACCGGATCGAGGCCGGCACCTTCATGGTGGCGGCGGCCATTACCGGCGGCGACATCAAGATTCACAACATGAAGCTGGAGCACCTGGACGCCCTCGTCTTCAAGCTCCAGGATGCCGGCGTGGAGATCATCAATCGTGACAACGTGGTGCGGGTCAAGGGTCCCCGTCGCCCCAGGGCCATCAACATCAAGACCCGTCCCTATCCCGGCTTCCCCACCGACATGCAGGCCCAGTTCATGGCCCTCATGTGCGTGGCCGACGGGGCGAGCGTCATCAGCGAGAACATCTTCGAGAACCGCTTCATGCACGTTTCGGAGTTGCTCCGCTTCGGGGCCGACATCACCGTTGCGGGGAACACCGCCACCGTGAAGGGGGTGAAGAAGCTCTCCGGCGCGCCGGTCATGGCCACGGATCTGCGGGCATCGGCCTCGCTGATCCTGGCCGGGCTTGCCGCCGACAACACCACGGAGATCTCCCGTATCTACCACCTGGACCGGGGGTATGATTCCATCGAGAAGAAGCTGGCCGGCCTCGGGGCCGACATCAAACGTGTAAAGGAGTGAGCCGGCGGCGGGAGCGGGTGCCATTGCTGGTCCCCGGTCCCTGGTCCCCGGTCCCTTAGTTTTATGAGCGACTTTCTTACCATCGCCATCCCCAAGGGGCGGATTCTCGAAGAGTCCGTTGCCCTGTTCGGCAAAATCGGAATCCACTGCGACGAGCTTCTCTCCAACACCCGCAAGCTCATCTTCGAGAACCGCGAGCAGCGGATGCGGTACATGATTGTCCGGGCCACCGACGTCCCCACCTACGTGGAGTATGGTTGCGCCGATCTCGGCATCGTGGGGAAGGACACCCTCATGGAGCAGGAGAAGGACCTCTACGAGCCCCTGGACCTCAAGTTCGGTTACTGCCGGATGATGGTTGCGGAGCCAGCGGGGCTTGCCAGGGACGACGACCCATCCAGTTGGAGCAACATCCGGATCGCCACCAAGTACCCCAACGTGACTGAGAAGTACTTTGCCGGCAAGGGGGTACAGGTGGAGATCATCAAGCTCTATGGCTCCATCGAGCTGGCGCCGCTGGTGGGGCTCTCCGAGCGGATCGTGGACCTGGTCTCCACCGGCGAGACCCTGCGGCAGAACGGCCTTGTGGAGGTGGAGACCATTGCCGAGATCACCACGCGCCTCATCGTCAACCGGGCGAGCCTCAAGACCAAGCACCCCCGGATCACCGAGATCATCGAAGGGTTGGAGAAGCACGTATGAAATTCCTCGATATCAGGGATACGAACTTCGACATGGGATTCGCTGCCATCCTCGCCCGGGGCGAGGAGACCGGCCGCGAGGTGGAACAGGTGGTTCTCGACATCATCGCCGATGTCCGTGCGCGGGGTGACGAGGCGCTCCTGGAGTACACCCGGCGCTTCGACCGGCTTGAGGCCGATTCCGTCGCCTCGCTTCAGGTAACCGAGGACGAGATCGACTACGCCTTTGCCCGGGTGATGGACGAGGAGATCGCGGCCCTCAAGCTGGCAGTGGAGCGGGTGGCCCGCTTCCACGAGAAGCAGAAGCAGGAGACCTGGCTCTCCACCGGCGAGCCCGACATCCTTCTCGGCCAGATGGTGACTCCCCTGGAGCGGGTCGGGATCTATGTCCCCGGCGGCAAGGCGAGCTATCCCTCCAGCGTCATCATGAACGCGGTACCGGCCCGGGTGGCGGGCGTCGACGAGGTCGTCATGGTGGCCCCGACTCCCGGCGGCGAGATCAATCCCCATGTCCTGGTTGCGGCGCGGCTCTCCGGCGTGGACCGGATCTTCCGGCTCGGCGGCGCCCAGGCCGTGGCGGCCCTGGCCTACGGAACCGCGACGGTGCCCAAGGTGGACAAAATCACCGGCCCGGGGAACATCTACGTGGCCACGGCCAAGAAGCTGGTCTTCGGCCAGGTGGGGATCGACATGATCGCCGGCCCCAGCGAGATCCTCGTCATCAACGACGGAAGCGGCATCCCGGCCCACATCGCCGCAGACCTCCTCTCCCAGGCGGAGCACGACGAACTCGCTTCGTCCATCCTCATCACCACCGACCGCGGCTTCGGCGAGCGGGTGGCGGCGGAGGTGAAGCGGCAACTGGCGGAGCTCTCCCGGGAGACCATTGCCCGGAGATCGTGGGAAACCTACGGCGCCGTCATCGTGGCAGGAAGCCTCGACGAGGCCATCGCGTTCAGCAACCGGATCGCCCCGGAGCACCTGGAGCTGGCCGTGACGAACCCCTTCGATGTCCTGCCGAAAATCAGGAACGCCGGCGCCATCTTCCTCGGTCACTTTACTCCCGAGGCTGCGGGGGATTATCTGGCCGGCCCGAACCACACCCTTCCCACCGGCGGCACGGCCCGGTTCTTCTCACCCCTGTCGGTGGACGATTTCGTGAAGAAGTCCTCCATCGTCTACTTTAGCGAGAGCGGGTTGAATCGTCTGGGGGGGGACATCGTCCGGATCGCCGAACTGGAGGGGCTGGAAGCCCACGGTAGGTCGGTGAGCGTGAGACTGAAGGGGGAAGGAGGGGCCCGGAAATGATTCCACTTCGACAGAACATCGCCTCCATGAAGGGGTACATTCCCGGTTACCAGCCGCCCGATATCGCCTCGTGGATCAAGCTGAACACGAACGAAAACCCGTATCCGCCGTCGCCGGAAGTGGTAAAGGCCATTCTCGAGGAACTTGGACCGGACGGGGCTACCCTGCGCATCTACCCCAGTGCCTCCAGCCAGAAGCTGCGCGAAGTGGCCGGAGAATTGTACGGCTTCGACCCCTCCTGGATCATCATGGCCAACGGCTCCGACGAGGTGCTGAACAACCTG
This sequence comes from Geobacter grbiciae, assembly GCF_018531165.1. NCBI lineage: Bacteria > Pseudomonadati > Thermodesulfobacteriota > Desulfuromonadia > Geobacterales > Geobacteraceae > Geobacter > Geobacter grbiciae. The sequence continues at coordinate 102,613 of NZ_JAHDIW010000012.1, forward strand.
ATCCGGGCCTTTGCCGCCGAAGGGGAGGAGATCGGCTACGTTCACCCCTCATACTCCTACTACGGCACGCTTGCCGAGGTCCAGGGGGCCCGGGTACGCACGTTCGGCCTGACCGACGACTTTCGGATCGCCGATTTTCCGGAGCGCTATGAAGGGAAAGTATTCTTCCTCACCACCCCCAACGCACCGCTTGGCCCCAGTTTCCCGGTCGAGTACATCGACGAGCTGGCCCGGCGTTGCGCCGGCATGCTGGTACTGGACGAAACCTATGCCGAATTTGCCGAATCCAATGCCTTGGAGCTGGTGAGAAGACACGAGAATGTGGTGGTGACGCGCACCCTTTCCAAGAGCTATTCCCTGGCCGGCATGCGTATCGGCCTCGCCATTGCCCGTCCGGAGGTGATTGCGGCCCTGGACAAGATCCGCGACCACTACAATCTCGACCGCCTGGCCCAGGCGGCCTGCGTGGCCGCACTCCGCGATCAGGCATATCTGTCGGAATGCTGCCGGAGGATCCGCGAGACGCGGGAATGGTTCACCACTGAACTGCGCTCCCTTGGCTATGACGTTATCCCTTCCCAGGGGAACTACCTGTTTGCCACTCCCCCTGATCGCGACGGCAAGCGGGTTTACGACGGGCTCTACGCCCGCAAGGTCCTGGTCCGTCACTTCTCTGACCCGCTCCTGGCCCATGGGATGAGGATCTCCATTGGCACTCGGGAGGAGATGGAGAGGACCCTCGCCGCCCTGAAAGAGATTGGCTAACTTCTATACCCACGAGGAGGGTTCCATGTCCCGGAAAGCCAGCATCGAACGCGTCACCAAGGAAACCCAGATCAAGCTCTCCCTGGAGATCGACGGCACGGGCGAGGCGAAGATCTGCACCTCGGTGCCGTTTCTCGACCACATGCTCGACCTCTTCGCCCGCCATGGCCTCTTCAACCTCCAGGTGGACGCCAGGGGGGACATCGACATCGACTTCCACCACACGGTGGAGGATATCGGCATCGTCCTCGGCCAGGCGCTGAAGGAAGCCCTGGGCGACAAGAAGGGAATCCGGCGCTACGGCCAGGCCAGCGTCCCCATGGACGAGACCCTTGCCAGCGTGGCGGTGGACATCTCGGGGCGTCCCTATCTCGTCTACCACGTCGCGCTTCCCAAGGTGAAGATCGGTGAGTTTGACGTGGAGCTGGTGCGAGAGTTTTTCCAGGCGGTGGTCAACAACCTGGGCGCCAATATCCACGTGAACGTCATGTACGGCGACAACGTCCACCACATGGTCGAGGCCTGCTTCAAGGCCTTTGCCCGGGCCATGGACCAGGCGACCCAGGTGGATCCCCGGATCGAAGGGGTCATGTCGACGAAGGGCAAGCTCTGATATGGCAACAATCGCAATCATCGACTACGGCATGGGTAATCTCCGCTCCGTCCAGAAGGGGTTCGAAAAGGTGGGGTTCGAGGCGGTGGTGACCGCCGACCCGAAGGTGGTCCTGGAGGCGGAGAAGGTGGTCCTCCCCGGCGTGGGGGCGTTCCGGGACTGTATGCGCAACCTGGAGCAGGGTGGGTTCGTGGAGCCGATTCTCTCGGTGATCCAGGATGGACGCCCCTTCCTCGGCATCTGCGTCGGGATGCAGCTCCTCTTCACCGATAGCGTGGAGTTCGGCCTCTACCAGGGGCTGAACGTCATCCCCGGCCACGTCCTCCGCTTCCCCGAGGGGATGCGCGAAGGAGGCGAGGATCTCAAGGTCCCCCACATGGGGTGGAACCAGCTTTCCATCAAACGTCGCCCTTCGGCTTTCTCCGATGTTGAGGATGGAGCGAACGTTTATTTCGTTCACTCGTTCTACGCAAAGCCCGATGAAGAGGGTGTCGTTGCCGCTACGAGCAGTTACGGTATTGATTTCTGCGCCGCCGTCTGGAAGGACAACATCGTCGCCACCCAGTTCCACCCCGAGAAGTCCCAGGCGGTGGGTTTAAGTATTTTGAAAAATTTCGCGCTTTCAAAAGCATAAAATCCACCATGGAGACACGGAGGCACGGAGTAATTCTCCTATGGGCCTTTCTCCGTGTCTCCGTGCCTCCGTGGTGAAAGGTTTTTTTGAATGATTGTCATACCTGCCATCGACCTCAAGGGAGGAAAGTGCGTCCGCCTCGAACAGGGGCTCATGGAGAAGGACACTGTCTTCTGCGACAATCCGGCCGACCAGGCCCGGGCGTGGGAGCGCCAGGGGGCGGAACTGCTCCACATCGTTGACCTGGACGGCGCCTTTGCCGGTGAGCCGAAAAACCGGGCCTCCATCGAAGCGATTGTCAAGGCCATTGCCATTCCGACCCAACTAGGGGGGGGCATCCGGGACATCCCCACCATTGAGGCGTACCTATCGCTTGGCATCGGCCGGGTGATCCTCGGCACTGCGGCCCAGCGCAACCCGGAACTGGTGGAGGAGGCGTGCCGCCTCTTTCCCGGACGGATCGTTGTGGGGATCGACGCCAAGGACGGCATGGTGGCGGTCCAGGGGTGGGCCGAGGTGACCGGCGTCACGGCGGTGGATCTGGCGAAGCGGTTCGAGGGGTACGGCGTCTCTGCAATCATCTACACCGACATCGCCCGTGACGGCATGATGCAGGGGCCGAACATCGGGGCGACCAGAGCCCTGGCCGAGGCGATCTCGATTCCGGTCATCGCTTCCGGCGGGGTGTCGTCCCTGAAGGACATCGAGAACCTCATGGCTATTGAGGCGAGCGGCATCGCCGGCGCCATTACGGGCAAGGCAGTCTACACCGGGGCCATCAACCTGGCCGAGGCCGTGGCCCTCACGAAGCGGGGAGGGGCGTAACATGCTGACCAAGCGGATTATTCCGTGCCTCGACGTGAAGGGGGGGCGGGTCGTCAAGGGGGTCCAGTTCTTGGAGCTGCGGGACGCTGGCGACCCGGTGGAGATCGCGGAAGCCTATGACCGCCAAGGGGCCGACGAGCTCACGTTCCTCGACATCACCGCCTCGTCCGACGAGCGGAACATCATCATCGACGTGGTGCGCCGCACCGCCGAGCGGGTCTTCATGCCGCTCACTGTGGGAGGCGGCGTCCGAACCGTGGACGATATCCGCAATCTCCTGAACGCCGGTGCCGACAAGGTCTCCATCAATACGGCGGCGGTCCATCGCCCTGAGTTCGTCCGGGAGGCGGCGGAGCGCTTCGGTTCCCAGTGCACCGTGGTGGCCATCGACGCCCGGCAGGTCCCGGGCGAAAACCGCTGGGAGGTCTACACCCATGGCGGTCGCAACCCCACCGGCATCGACGCGGTGGAGTGGGCCCGGCGGATGGAGGAGTACGGCGCCGGCGAGATCCTCCTCACCAGCATGGACCGGGACGGCACCAAGGACGGCTACGACATCTCTCTGACTCGCGCCATTGTCGATGCGGTCTCCATCCCGGTCATCGCCTCCGGCGGGGTGGGGAACCTGGAGCATCTCCACGACGGCTTCGTAAAGGCGGGAGCCTCGGCATGTCTTGCCGCCTCCATCTTTCACTACAAGGAGTACACCATCGGCGAGGCGAAGGAGTATCTCCGTGGGCGGGGGGTCCCGGTCCGGTTATGAACGAACGTGACGATATTCTGCAGGCTGTTTATCGGGTGATCCAGGAGCGCAAGGGTGCTTCCGCTGATTCTTCCTACACCGCATCGCTCCTCCAGAAGGGGGTCGACAAGATCCTCAAGAAGCTCGGCGAGGAGGCCACTGAAGTGGTCATCGCCGGCAAGGGGGGGAAGCGGGAGGAGATTGTCTACGAGACCGCCGACCTCTTTTTTCATACTCTCGTGCTCCTGGGCTACTACGACATCGACCCCGAAGAGATCTATGCGGAACTGCGCCGTCGCTTCGGTACTTCCGGCATCGCCGAGAAGGCGTCGCGGCCCAAGGAATGAAAACCTCCTGAATATCTGTAAAAAATTGTTGACACAAATACGGTAGCCGCATATTATGCGTGGTCTGTGAAAAAATATCCGGCCCATGAGTAATTTCTTCTATAAGCCCAAGTGGCCACTTTACATAGAGGAGGGAGGGGAATATGCATGCCGGGTGTCAAGGTAAAAGAAGCTGAGCCTTTTGAGCTTGCGCTGAAGAAGTTCAAAAAACAGTGTGAGAAGGCGGGGATCCTCTCCGAGGTCCGCAAGCGCGAGCATTACGAGAAGCCGAGCATCAAGAAGAAGAAAAAGGCTATCGCCGCGCGTAAGCGTGCCATGAAAAAACAGCGTAAGATGATGGACTAATCAGGGATATTCATGCTGCGGGACAGACTGAACGATGAGATGAAGCAGGCCATGAAGGCCCGGGATGAGATACGGCTCTCCGTAATCCGTCTCATTCGCTCGTCGGTCAAAAATCGTGAAATCGAGTTGCGGCACGAGCTTGCCGATGGGGAGATAACGGAGGTTCTCTCCACCTTGGTCAAGCAACGCCGGGAGTCGATCCGGATGTTTGGCGAGGCAGGTCGGACCGACCTCGTCGAGAAGGAGGAGAAAGAGTTGGCAGTGCTTCTCACCTTCCTCCCGCAGCAGCTTTCCCGTGAAGAGGTTGAGGCGCTGGTCGTGCAGGCCATCGCAGACAGTGGAGCCCAGGGCCCGAAGGATATGGGGAAGGTGATGAAAGCCATCATGCCTCACGTGACCGGCAGGGCTGACGGTTCCCTGGTCAGTGTAGTGGTTAAGGAAAAGCTTGCGTAGCGTTGCGCTCTTTTTCTGACATCACAATACTAATATGAGCTATGGGGGCGATTCTCTGGATTGCCCCCTTCTTCTTTTGCCCGTTGTTAAGGTTACGAGTTCGGCATGAGCCTCCTCGATATACTGCTCTGGGCCGTTTTGCTGGGGTTTGCGGCAAAGGGGTTCATGAAGGGTTTTGTCCGCGAGGTCTGCTCACTCCTCGGGTTGGTGACCGGAGGGTGGGCGGCCTTTACCTATTACCAGACCGCTGGCGCGTTCCTGGGGAATCTTATTCATCTTCCCCCCCGGGTGGCGTCCGCAGTGGCGTTCCTCTGCATCCTCCTGGCGATCGGCCTCCTCTTCTTTCTCGTCGGACACCTTCTCACCGTAATCTTGAAAATTGTCCTCCTCGGAGGGGTCAACCGCGTCGGGGGAATTGTCTTCGGCCTTTTGCAGGGAGGGCTTCTTCTCAGTATTGTTCTTTATCTGGCCAGTTCCCCTCCCGTTCCCCAGGGGGTACGGTGCAGGATAGCCGCATCCGGCTCTGCCCGGGCCCTCGCCGACTGCGGGAAGGACATTGTGACTGGTTGGCGAAAAAATGCTGTTGAGAAACGGCCTGCTGGAGAAAATCGGACTAAAGATGTCACTGATCCCCGACGATAAGATCAGGGAGGTCCGGGAGCGGGCCTCGATTCTGGACGTGGTGTCCGACTACGTGAGCCTCCGGAAGTCGGGAGCCAACTACCAGGGGCTTTGCCCCTTCCATGGCGAGAAGACCCCTTCCTTCAACGTGAATCCGGCCCGGGGGATCTTCCACTGCTTCGGTTGTGGCGTGGGGGGGAATGCGATTACGTTCATCGCCAGGATGGAGGGGCTCTCGTTCCCCGAGGCGGTGAAGTTCCTTGCCAAGCGGGTGGGGGTTGAGATCGAGGATCGTCCCGTATCCGCTGCGGAAAAGCGGCGCCTGGACGAACGGGAGGAACTCCACGGTATCATGGATCTGGCCGTGGGGTTCTACCGCGAGGCCCTCGAACGGAGCGAGGAGGGGGGGGCGGCGCGTCGCTATCTGGAAGGACGTGGTGTGGATCGGGCCACGGCAGAGGCGTACCGCCTCGGCTTTGCCCCGGACCGCTGGGACTTCCTGGCCCGTCATCTCCAGCATCGCTCGGTGCCGCTGGAACTGGCGGAGAAGCTAGGTCTGGTGAGACGTCGGGACGGAGGCGGGTTCTATGACACCTTCCGAAACCGGCTTCTCTTTACCATCACCGACATCCATGGCCGTGCCATCGGGTTCGGCGGCAGGGTTCTCGACGACTCGCTACCCAAATACATCAATTCTCCCGAATCGCCCATCTATCACAAGAGCGAGGTCCTCTTCGGCGTTTCCCTCGCCAAGGGAGCCATGCGGGAGACGGGAAGCGCCATCGTGGTGGAGGGGTATTTTGACCATTTGGCCCTCTACCAGGCGGGGGTGAAAAATGTTGTTGCCACCTGTGGCACTGCGTTGACCGAGGGGCACACAAAGCTCCTGAAGCGGTACGCTACTAAGAAGGCTTATACTCTGTTTGACTCTGACAAGGCTGGTAACAATGCAACCTTGAAGGCTTTTGAATTATTTTTTTTAGAACAAGATGTCTTCTCTCAAGGGCAATTTCCGTCATATGTAATTGAATTGCCTAAAGGTGATGATCCAGACAGCTTTATCAGGAGAGAGGGTTCTGACGCTTTTGCTGTCAGGGTAGCTAAGGCTAAACCTGTTTTTGAGTTCTTTATTCACAATTTACTTAAGCAAACAAGAATAGGGAACGTTGAGGGAAAAGCTGAAATTATTAACGTGTTGGTGCCTCGTCTAAGACAAATAGAAGACACCAATAAGCGTGTCCTCTATGCACATGAGGTTTCTCGACTCATTGATGTTGATGTATCGCTGATTTTGAAACAAATAACTACAAAAGGAGTTGTGACTCCTAATCTTAACGACGGAAAAAAGAGCACTCGCCGTGGAGGACCGCAGGAGATGCTCCTGTCCCTCATGGTGCGCTACCCCGAAATTGCAACTCGAGTCAGGAATCACGGCCCCGGCCTGCTATTTGGAGAGAAGCTTCTTCCTGTAGCGGAAGCCATTCTTGGCCAGTTGGAGGAGGGGGAGGCGGTAGACTGGTCCGAAACTCTCGATTTGGTTGAAGGAGAGGACCGGGGCCGTATCGCCGCATTTCTTGTCAACGACGACCATCTGGCCGACGTTGATGTCCACAAGGCCTTTGACCAGTGCCGTGCGGCTCTGGAGCGGAACTCCCTCGGCCGGATGAAGGAGTTGGCTCGGGAACTGGCGGCGACCGACCCCGATAGTCCTCGCTACCGGGATCTCCTGGCTGAGATTGATGCCTTGCGAAACCGTAAATCGCAGTTATCTTAATAAGAACAGCGTGCAATGAGGTGAATTTGATGGCCAAGAAAAGTTCGGACGAAGTTAAGCAGCAGCTGGTGGACATCGGCAAGGAGAAGGGATTCCTTACCTATGACGAAGTCAACGACGTGCTGCCTCCCGACTTCTCAACGGAGCAGATTGACGATGTAATGAGCATGTTCGGTGAGATGGACATCGACCTCGTCGATTCATCCCAGAAGGTCAAAATCCCCAAGATGAAGCTCGACCTCGAAGAGGAAGAGGAGATGGAGGGGGAGCAGGAGGAGATGGAGTACGAGCCGGGGGTCCTGGGGCGCACGAGCGATCCTGTCCGGATGTACCTGCGGGAAATGGGTTCCGTGTCGCTTCTCACGCGCGAAGGCGAGGTTGAGATCGCCAAGCGGATCGAGGAAGGGGAACGCGACATCGCCCGTGTCATCCTTACCACTCCCATTACCGTCAAGGAGATAATCGCCCTTGGCGACAAACTCCGCAAGTTCCAGATAAGCGCGGCCGAGATCAGCAAGGAAGTTGAAGAAGAGGAACTGGAAGAGGACGAGGAAGACGTCCAGGCAAATCGCGTCCTCTCCATCATCGATGAGATCCGGGATCTTGACGTGAGGATGGAGGCCATTGCCGAAGAGCTCGACGCTGAGGGCGCTGCTGCGAAACGCCAAAAAGAGCTCCACGCCGAGCAGCACGAGATCAGGGAAAAGTTCGCCGATCTCGTGAAGTCCCTTCGGCTCAAGGACCGCCACATCACCAAGATTGCCCAGCGCCTCAAGGAACTTTCGGGCAAAGTGGAAGCCATTCTGACAGAGATTGCGGCGGTTGAAACCGAAGCAGGCATCAACGGCGAACGCCTCAAGGAGATTGTTGCCAAGGGCGACGAAAAGGCCAAGGGACTCAAGGTAAACCTTGAGGATGCCCAAAAGCTCGACAAGAAGATCCGCGCCGCTGAGAAAAAACTCAAGAAGCTGGAGCATGAGTCGGGCTTCAAGGCCCAGGAACTTTCCGACGCCCTCCACGCCATCGACCGGGGCGAGGCCAAGGCGAAGCTGGCCAAGTCCGAGCTGGTTGAAGCGAACCTGCGGCTGGTGGTTTCCATCGCCAAGAAGTACACGAACCGGGGTCTCCAGTTCCTGGACCTGATCCAGGAGGGGAACATCGGCCTCATGAAGGCAGTGGACAAGTTCGAGTACCAGCGGGGGTACAAGTTTTCCACCTACGCCACCTGGTGGATCCGTCAGGCCATCACCCGCGCCATCGCCGATCAGGCGAGGACCATCCGGATTCCGGTCCACATGATCGAGACCATCAATAAGCTGATCCGGACCAGCCGCCAACTGGTGCAGGAAATCGGCCGGGAGCCGTCGCCCGAGGAGATCGCCGAACGGATGAATCTCCCCCTCGACAAGGTGCGCAAGGTTCTCAAGATTGCCAAGGAACCCATCTCCCTCGAAACACCCATCGGGGAGGAGGAAGATTCGCATCTGGGGGATTTCATCGAGGACAAGGGGGTCGTTTCGCCCCTGGAGGCAGTCATCAAGGCCAACCTCTCGGAGCAGACCTCCCGGGTCCTCTCCACCCTCACCCCCCGGGAGGAGAAGGTGCTCCGGATGCGCTTCGGCATTGGCGAGAAGAGCGACCACACCCTGGAGGAAGTGGGACAGGATTTCGAGGTTACCCGCGAGCGGATCCGGCAGATCGAGGCCAAGGCCCTGCGGAAACTCCGGCACCCGAGCCGGGCCAAGAAGCTCAAAAGCTTCGTGGAATAGCGCCCGCGAATCCCAACCATGAAAGCCGCGTCGGTATCCGGCGCGGCTTTCGCATTGCTGGACCAGTTAGTAGTGTGAGGAGCTATGGCTAAGGAGAGCAAAGCGCCGGTCACAGCTGCGGTGCGGGCGTTGCGCGCCGCGAAGGTCCCATTCACCGACCACCTCTATGCCTATGAGGACAAGGGGGGGACCGCCGTCTCCTCCCGGGAACTGGAGGTGGACGAGCACGCCGTGGTGAAGACCCTCATCATGGAGGATGAGACAAAAAATCCGCTAATCGTCCTGATGCACGGGGACCGCCAGGTTTCCACCAAGGAGCTGGCCCGGATTCTGGGGGTGAAGGGGGTTTCTCCCTGCTCCCCCGACACGGCCCAGAAGCATACGGGATACCTCGTGGGGGGGACCTCTCCTTTCGGGACCCGCCGGCAGATGCCGGTCTGCATGGAAGAGACGATCCTTGACTTGCCCTGTATCTACATAAACGGCGGCAAGCGGGGATATCTCGTGGGGATTGATCCCCGTGACGTGGTGAAGCTTCTCAATCCGATCCTCGTGCGGGTAGCCATCTGAGGGGGAACCCATGGACCTTCAGGAGAAAGTTCGCGTTGCCGCCGAGGCGGTGAAGCACGCCGATGCCATCGTCATGACCGCCGGTGCCGGCATGGGGGTTGATTCGGGGTTGCCCGATTTTCGTGGAGACGCCGGGTTCTGGAAGGCGTATCCCCCTTACCAGAAGCTCGGCATTACCTTCGTTGGGGCCGCGAATCCCGACCACTTCGAGCGGGACCCGTCCTTCGGCTGGGGATTCTACGGCCATCGGACCAACCTTTACCGGGCCACGATCCCCCATGCCGGCTTCGACATCCTGCGGGAATGGGTCCAGCGGTTCGGCCTTGATTATTTCGTGGTCACCTCCAATGTGGACGGCCAGTTTCAGAAGGCCGGGTTTGCCGACGATCGTATCTTGGAAGTCCACGGCTCCATCCACCACCTCCAGTGCACGACGCCCTGCACCATGGCCATCTGGGAGAACCGGGAGACCATTCCCGTGGACGAGGTGACCATGCGGGCGGAGCACGTCCCCCGCTGCATCCACTGCGGCGCCGTGGCTCGCCCCAATATCCTCATGTTTGGCGACTACGGCTGGGTGAGCGACCGCTCGGCCCGGCAGCAGCGGAACTTTGACGAGTTCCTCGCCGACACCCGGGGGGGCCGCCTGGTGGTGGTCGAGATGGGGGCCGGCACCGCCATCCCGACTATTCGTTATCTGACCGAGGAACTTGGTTCCCGTTCCGAGGCGCTGGCCGTGCGGATCAATCCGCGGGAGCCCCAGATTCGCGCGCCTCACCTCTCTCTCCCCTGCGGCGCCCGGGAGGGAGTTGTCGCCATCAATGCCGTTCTTGCGGAGGAATCCCCTTGACGATCATCAGGAGAAAAGCAGCGGCCGGACCCTTCGTCGGCGAGCAGTCATTCTTTGCCACCACCGCCAAGGGGGTGGAGGAGGTGCTGGCTCGGGAGATGACTGGCCTCGGCCTCGGCGGAGTGACCATGGAGAAGGGGGGAGTCCGTTTCACGGGGGATCTTTCCGCCTGCTACCGGGCCAATCTCTGGCTCAGGACCGCGAGCCGCATCCTTATCACCCTGACCGAATTTCCGTGCCACTCGCCTCAGGATCTCTACGACGGGGTCCGTGCCCTCCCCTGGGACCGCTATCTCACCCCTGACACGACCCTTGCCGTGGAATGCGTGCTGCGCGATTCGGCCCTCACCCACTCGGGGTTTGTGGCCCTCAAGACCAAGGATGCCATTGTTGATACCCTCCGGGACAGGTTCGGACGCCGCCCCAGCGTGAATCCCAAGGATCCCGATCTCCTGGTGAATGTCCATTTAGTCCGCAACCGTTGCACCATCAGTCTCGACAGCTCCGGCACCGGACTTGACCGTCGCGGGTACCGGGCCGAGGCCGGCGAGGCTCCTTTGCGGGAGACCTTGGCCGCGGCCCTCGTGCTTCTCACCGATTGGGATGGGACGGTTCCCTTGGTCGACCCCCTCTGCGGCTCCGGGACGATTCTCATAGAGGCGGCCCTCATGGCTTTGAACCGAGCGCCCGGGCTTGTCCGGGAGCGCTTCGGGTTCCAGCGTTGGCCAGCCTTTGATGCCCCCCGTTGGCGGCGTCTCCTTGAGGAGGCGCGGCAGACGGAGCGGACAACACTTGCCGTGCCCATTCTCGGCAGCGACCGTCTGGAGGATGTTCTTGCCGTGGCCCGTGGCAACAGTCGTCGCGCCGGCGTCGAGAAGTTCATCTCCTTTGAGGCGCGGGACCTGCGAGATCTCGTTTCGCCTCCTGCGCCGGGAGTCATCCTTACGAATCCTCCCTACGGCCGGCGTCTGGGTGATGAGGAACAACTGAAATCTTTTTATCGCCAGATCGGTGATGTCTTCAAGCAGCGCTGCGCCGGGTACACTGCCTGGCTGTTCACGGGGAACCTTGACCTCGCCAAGGAGGTAGGACTCAAGGCCTCCCGCAGGATTGCTCTTTTCAACGGCCCCCTCGACTGCCGACTCTTGAAGTATGATCTGTACTGAATGTCCCGATTGGGAAACGGAGCGAATTTATTGGTTTCATCTCCCTGCTCTCCTGCCGGTCGATTCGGAAAAAACCTTGACACGTCGTGCCCCTTTGCGTAGTATCAAATCTTCGTTTTCGGGCCTATAGCTCAGTTGGCTAGAGCAACCGGCTCATAACCGGTCGGTCCCAGGTTCGAGTCCTGGTGGGCCCACCACCCGAAATTTGTCAGGATGAAGCAGGGGATGCCCCGAAATCACCGGTCAATAACGACCACTCATACTGTTTCAAAAAAGAGTGCGGCCCGAAGGGCGGCACTCTTTTTCTTTCGCCACGAATGATTACGCCAAAAGTCTCGGACATAGTTGGAATTGTTAATAAAATAGCTCCGCATGGCCTCGCCGAAGAGTGGGACAACGTGGGGCTCATGGTGGGGGATCCGTCGACGCCCGCTACCCGGATCATGGTGGCCCTCGACGGCACTCCGGACACAATCGATGCGGCAATCGCCGACCGATGTCAGCTTCTCCTCACTCATCACCCCTTCATTTTTCGTCCCCTCAAGCATATCTCCTCCGCAGACCCCACCGGACGTCTCGTTCTGAAAGCCGCAAGCCACGCCCTGGCAGTTATCTCTCTCCACACCAACTTCGACATCGCCTCTGGCGGTATGAATGATCTCCTGGCTGAGCGCCTCGGCGTCCGCAACTGCCGGCCGTTAAAAGTGACGACCTCTGAAAGTCTCGTGAAGCTTGTCGTGTTTGTGCCAACAGGGCACGAGGAACAGGTGCGGGATGCCCTCTTTCGCTTCAGTGGCGTCGTCGGCGCCTACAGTGACTGTTCCTTTCAGTGTGCCGGTACCGGCACCTTCAAGCCCCTGGCGGGCGCGCAACCGTTCATCGGCCAGGTGGGAAGGCGTGAATATGTGGAGGAGTCGCGAGTCGAGGTGCTTCTTGAGAAGCGGAACCTTCCGGCAGCCGTGACCGCCCTGGTTAAGGCGCATCCCTACGAGGAGCCCGCTTTTGATCTCTTCCCGCTCCTGAACCGGGGGCCCGAGCAGGGACTAGGCAGAATTGGCGTCCTTGCGGAGGAGACTACGGTCAGTGCCTTCGCCGACGAAGTCAAAGAGCGCCTCGGCCTTGCCGGCGTGCGGTTTGTCGGAGATGGCGCCCGTCCGGTCAGGAAGGTGGCACTCTGCGGCGGGAGCGGCATGTCGCTGCTGCGTGACGCCCAGCGACAGGGCGCGGATGTGCTGGTGACGGGTGATGTGAAGTACCACGAGGCCCGCGATGCCGAAGCCCTTGGCGTGGCCCTTGTCGATGGGGGACACTTCGGCACGGAGGTACTCATGGTGGAGAGTGTAGCGAATCGGATGGCGGCGGAACTCGCGTCGCGCCGTTTCGAGGCAGAGGTTATTCCCTTCAGGGTGGAGCGTGATCCGTTCACGTGGCGATAACGGTATCGCTCTGACTGTGAAGGTAACATACTGGATTAAGGGAGGTTGATTGGTGCGCAAGAATCTGTTTATGCTTGAGGAGTTGCAGGAGCTCGACTTGAAAATCGACGGCCGTCAGGGAGAGCGGCAGACGCTGCTCGATCAGATGGTGGAGCTGGATCAGCAGGTGGAAGAGACCCGGCTTGCGGTCGATGCGAAGCGGGGCGAGCTGGCGCTTCTCGAAGAGGAGAAGGAGGGGCTTGAGGCGAATCTGGTCACGGAGGACGAGAATATCGCCCGTTCCGAGGTCCGCCAGAAGGAGATCAAGACCCAGAAGGAGTACCAGGCGGTGGTCAAGGAGATCACGGCTGCGCGCAAGCTTAAGGCTGAACTGGAGGAGCAGATCCTTCAGAAATCGGCCCAGGCCGAGGAGCTCACCGCCGATATCGCTGCCCGTGAAGCCGACCTGGCCTCTCTTGAGGAAAATATGGCGAGCCGCAAAGCGGAGATCCAGGAGGGGCTTGACCGGATCGACCGGGAGCTCGCCGCCGATGCGGCTGCCAAGGAGGCAACGGTAAAGGCGATCCCCGCCTCCCTCGTCAAGCGTTACCTGGCCCTGCGTGAGCGGCGCCAGGGGATTGCCATCGTGGAGGCGCGGGCAGGCAACTGCTCCGGGTGCAACATGAATCTCCCTCCGCAGCTCTACAATAGCCTCTTCCGGGGGGATGACCTGGTGCTCTGTCCCCACTGCCAGCGGATGCTGTTTCTGCGTCAGGACGCTCAATAGTCCTGGCTGAGTTCAAGGTTTGGCCGAAGCAGAACAGATGACCGCTCTCCGTTCGCGGAGGGAGGAAAGTCCGGGCTCCACAGGGCATGGTGCTGGATAACGTCCAGCGGGGGCGACCCCAGGGATAGTGCCACAGAGAGAAGTCCGCCTGCCGGAGCGTTAGCGAAGGCGGGTAAGGGTGAAAGGGTGAGGTAAGAGCTCACCGGGTCCGGTGGTGACGTCGGATGCCAGGTAAACCCCACCAGGAGCAAGGCCGAATAGGGAAGCGTTAAGGACGGCCCGTCCGAGCTTCCGGGTTGGCTGCTTGAGGCCGTCGGTAACGGCGGTCCCAGAGGAATGGTCATCGCCCGCCAAGGGGTAACCCGCGGCGGGAACAGAACCCGGCTTATGGGCTGCTTCGGCCAATTATTTTTTTAAAGAGTATTCCATGAACGATCGTGAGCGCTGGGATTGTGCCATCGCCGCCGTCTCTGCCGACTATGCCGCCTTGCCGTCGGCCCTGCAGGGAGAGGTGAAGGCGCTGGCCACGGCGATCAGGGAGGCCAGACGGGAGCTTCATTCCCTCGCCCAGGAGATGGGTAGCGGGGCTATCTGCGCATCCTGCGGTGGCCAATGCTGTCTGCGGGGAAAGTATCACGTCACCGTGGCCGACATCCTGGTTTTTCTGGCAGAAGGAGAACTCCTCTTTACCCCACGCTTTAACCGCGATGTCTGCCCCTATCTCGATGACTACGGCTGCATGATGGCGCCATCCCTCCGCCCTTTTCCCTGTATTACCTTCAATTGCGAGCGGATCGAAGAGCTGTGGGAACCGGAACGGATTGCGGCTTTCTATCGAAGGGAGCGGCAACTCAGGGCTCTTTATGGGAAGCTGGAGCAGCTTTTTGCCCACCGTGCCGGTGCGGCGCGAAGGATGGCGATCCTGGGATACAACCATAATCTGGAAAGGTGTGCCAATGGCGACAACGATCAATGATCTTGTGTTGGTTCATATCGACAGCAAGCCCGGCTTCTACGCCCGGATCGAGGATATTTCGCCGGATGTCAAGGCTGGTTGGTGGCGAGTCAGGCTCCTGGTGTTGACGGTGCCGCTGGAGATCTATACCTGGATTCTTGAGGAGGCACAGATCAACGGAGCCCCCTTCACCATGGGAGGAACTCCTATCCGTATGGAGAAAGTGGTCTCTCCGGTCCTGGGAGATTCTGCTTCGGCCCCTTCTCCTCCGCAACCTTTCCCCACTCCCCAGGAAGAAAAAGATCAGGGTAAGGGGGGGAAAGTTGTTTCTCTTCTTGATCGAAAAAAAGACAAGTGATTCATGGGGGGCTTGGCCCCCTCTTTCCCTCCCAGTTCATTCCTCCCTTTTCCACGTTGTATCATTCCCTTCCCGAATTATTCGTTTAAGTGTTGTTAATTGTTGGTTTTTTTGTCGCCGAGGCTGTTGCTGCCGACAGGGGATCCGGTGTCTCGGTTCATCATTGTCATGTTTGTGGTAACGTATTGAAAAATATGGATAAAAAAACACACGGCGCGGACCGGTTTTGCCTTGACAACCCCCGGGGGGGTCGGTATGATTTGTGCCACGAAGTGGTAAATTGTGGTAAAGTGTGGCAAGGAGTGAGCGGGAATGTTCCGGGGGATCTACGAGACAACCATCGACGCCAAGGGGCGGACGAGCCTGCCGGCCAGGTTCAGGGATGTGCTCGTGGAGAGCTTTGGCGATGAGCGCTTTTTTGTCACGAATTCGGTTCCCGTGGATCTCGGGGGCGGGGTTTATAGCTCGGGGCTCCTTATATTCCCCTATCAGGAATGGTTTATCTTTGAGGAGTCGTTTCTGAACGGCAAGGGGCTTACCTCGGCCCAGCGCAACAGCATCATGCGCACTATCGTTGCGCCAGCGGTCGAATGTTCGGCCGATAAGCTGGGAAGGGTGCTGGTGCCCCCGCACCTTCGCAAGAATGCGGTTCTGGAGCGGGAAATCCTGTTTGTGGGAGCCATGAAAAAAGTGGAAATCTGGAGCCAGTCCGAATGGGATAAGGTGCGTGCCCATGATATGAAGGCGTTCCCCTCGGACTCCGAGGCGGTGGCGGAGCTGGGTCTCTAGTGGCCGAGTTTGGCCATCTGTCGGTCATGCCGGCGGAAGTGCTTGCCCTGCTCTCCCCCCGGCCGGGCGGAGTTTATGTGGATGGGACCCTGGGAGGCGCCGGTCATGCCCGGATGATTCTTGAGGTGTCTTCGCCCGATGGCGTTCTGGTTGGGTTCGACCGGGATCCGGAGGCGTTGGCCGCGGCCAGCAAGCGGCTCGCCTCCTACGGGGACCGGGTAAGGCTCGTTCGATCAAATTTTGCAGCCATGGACGAGTCGCTTGCCACGCTGGGGATTGATACCATTGACGGCTTCCTCCTGGATCTTGGTGTTTCATCCCACCAGCTTGATACGGCGGAGCGGGGGTTCAGTTTTCAGGTGGATGCACCCCTTGATATGAGGATGGACCCGGGAACCGGCGAGACTGCTGCCGATCTGGTGAATGAACTTTCTGCAGACGAGCTGGCTCGAATAATCCGAGAGTACGGAGAAGAACGGTGGGCGAAGCGGATCGCCTCGTTCGTCGTCAAGGCGAGGGAGCAGCACGGGCCCATAGAGAGTACGCTTCAGCTGGTTGATTGTGTGAAGGGGGCGATTCCCCGGGCAGCGTGGGAAGAGCGAATCCATCCGGCCACGCGGACGTTCCAGGCGCTCCGCATTGCTGTGAACGACGAACTCGGAAGCCTGGAGCGGGGCCTTGTGGCCGGTATCGAACGTTTGGCCCCGGGGGGGAGGGGGGTGGTGATTTCGTTCCACTCCCTTGAGGATCGGATCGTCAAGACCGTTTTCCGCCGCTATGCCCAGGGATGCACCTGCCCGAAAATGCTCCCCCGATGTGTATGCGGCAACAAACCTCGCGTCCGCATCCTTACCGGAAAGCCGGTAATGGCGGGAGGGGACGAGGTGGCGACAAACCCTAGGGCGCGGAGCGCCAAGGTGCGGGCAGTGGAAAAGCTGTGAGAGTTATTGGAGGGAGTATGGCGCAGGCGAGAACCGATTTTACCAAGGTGGCGGCACCGAAAAAGCTTGAGGCGATGTACGCCCAGAGGGGGGAGATGTTTCCTTTTCTTCTGGCGGTCATGGTTTTGCTGACACTCGTTTCGGTTTTCCATGTGTGGTCCCGGGTGCGGGTCATTGACTTGAACCTGGAGATCGCCGAGGCCAACCGGTTTCTTAAGGAAGCCCAGGAAGAGCAGAACAGGCTGCGGCTCGAGGTTGCATCCCTGAAAACTCCGGCCCGGATCGAGGCCCTTGCCAAGGGGGACCTCGGCATGGCGCTCCCCACTGACCAGCAGGTGGTGGTAGTGAAATGAGGTACGACGCGGAGAAATGGATAACTCTCCGTATCCGCTTCATCGGGGGGTTCTTCGTTCTCCTCTTTGCGTTGACGTTTTGCCGAGCTTTTTACCTTCAGGTGATCAAGCGCGACTACCTTCTCAAGCTCGCCGATCGGCAGCACCAGAAGATTATTCCCCTTACGCCGGTTCGCGGGACGATCTACGATGCGAATGGCGCCGCCTTGGCCGTTTCGGTTGAGATGGATTCCTGTTATGCCGAGCCAAAGTCCATGGAGGACTTGGGCGAGGCTTCGGCGCAGTTGGCGCCAGTCCTTGGCATGCCAAAGGAGTCGATCCTGAAGAAGCTCCAGGGGAACAAGAACTTCGTCTGGCTCCAACGGCGGCTTACCCCCGATGTGGTGAAGCGAATCCGGGGCCTGGATCTCGAGGGGATCGGTTTCGTCAAGGAGACAAAGCGCTTTTATCCCAACTCAGAGGTGGCTGCCCACGTGATCGGGTTCACCGGCCTGGACCCCGAGGGACTGGAGGGAGTAGAGCGACGCTATGACTCTACGATCCTTGGTGGAACCGGCTATCTGGTGACCGAGCGGGACGCCCTGGGACGCAACGTGGCCCTCAAGGGGACGGTGATCCAGAATGGGGCCATGGGGCACGACGTCACCCTTACCCTGGACAAGAACATCCAGTATATCGCCGAGAAGGAACTGGCCCAGGCGGTGGAAAAAAGCGGAGCCCGCGCCGGTACCGCGCTCGTGATGGATCCCCACACCGGCAAGGTGCTGGCTATGGCAAATTATCCGACCTTCAATCTGAACTCCCATGCCTCCTACTCTCCGCAGGTATGGCGTAACCGCGCCGTTGCCGACAGCTATGAGCCCGGTTCCACCTTCAAGACCTTCCTGGTTGCCGCCGCGTTGGAGGAAAAGGTGATCCGGCCCGGCGACGGCATAAATTGCGAGGGAGGAAGCTACGCGATCGGCGGAAGGACGATCCACGACACGCACAAGTACGGCCGGCTCAGTATCGCCGAGGTCCTCAAGTATTCCAGCAATATCGGCGCCGCCAAAATCGGGAGCCGCCTGGGACCGTCACGCTTGTACACCTACCTGAAGAATTTTGGAATCGGCGACAGGAGTGGGGTTGATCTGCCCGGTGAAGTGGGGGGAAGTCTGCGGCCATGGAGCCAGTGGTACGGCATCGATCTCGCCACTATTTCGTTTGGTCAGGGTGTGACGACATCGTCGCTGCAACTGGCCTCCGCCGTATCGGCCATTGCCAACGGCGGTGTTCTCATGAAACCCTATCTGGTCGAGAAGATCACCGACAGCGAAGGGAATGTAGTCACGTCTTTCGAGCCACAGGTGCGCCGACGGGTCATTTCCCCTGAAACGGCCAAAACGGTTTCCCGGATGATGGAAGGGGTTGCCGCCGAGGGGGGGACCGGAACCAATGCCTCGGTTGAAGGCTACCGGGTTGCCGGCAAGACCGGCACTGCGCAGAAGGTGGACCCGGTCACCCACGGGTACTCCGCCACGAAACGGACCGCGTCCTTCATCGGATTTGTCCCCGCAGACCGTCCCCGAATCACCATTCTTGTGGTGATTGATGAGCCGAAGACAAGCCCCTATGGCGGTGTGGTGGCCGCTCCAGCTTTCAGCAGCATCGCGTTGCAGACCCTCTGCTACCTTAAAGTTCCGCCCGACACCGTCGTCAGGAGCAAGCCGAAGACAGTGGAAGCCAAGGCAATTCCGGAGGCCGCGGAGGCCACCGAGGCCGCCGAAGGGGCGATCGTCGAGGAGGGGGAGGGGATTGTGATGCCCAACTTCCGGGGGATGAGCATGCGCCAGACGCTCAAGGTTATGGAAGAGAAGGGGCTCAATGTACGTCTTCACGGAAGCGGGCGCGCCATTGAGCAGAGCCCCCTTCCCGGGCACCGGATCAAGCCCAGCGACCAGGTTTGGGTCAAGTTCACGCCGACGGCGTAACAAGGCTGGCTGAAGAAAGATGAAAATGAGCACAAGTAAATTCTATGGCGAGGGAACATGAGACTGGAAGATCTGGCACGGGTCATTAATCCCTCTGAAGCAGAAGGATTTCTGGCGCTGGAGATCGAAGGGCTCTACTGCGATTCACGGCAGGTGCGGTCCGGCGGTCTCTTTTTCGCGTTGAGGGGCGTGGCGACAGACGGCCATGATTACATTGTCGCCTCCCGCGACCGTGGCGCGGTTGCCGTGGTGGTGGAGGATTCGTCGCGGGTCCCCGAAGGGATGACCTGGCTGAAGGTCGATGACGCGCGTCTTGCCATGTCCCGTGCTGCCGCAGCCTTCTACGGCAACCCCACCGATGGTATTCCCGTGGTCGGTATCACGGGGACCAACGGAAAGACGACCACTACGTATCTGGTGGAGGCCGTCATGGCCCGAGCCGGCATCCCTGTGGCGGTTCTCGGGACTATCAGTTACCGCTTCGGTGACAAGACTATCCCGGCTCCCCACACGACTCCCGAGTCGGTAGATCTGCAGCGGACCATACGCGATCTGGTGGACCGGGGCGCCCAAGGTGTGGTCATGGAGGTTTCTTCCCATGCCCTTGAGCAGCGACGGGTGGATGGATGCCGCTTCGATGTCGGCGTCTTCACCAATCTCACCCGTGACCACCTGGACTATCATCGGGACATGGAGTCGTACTTTGAAAGCAAGGCGCGGCTTTTTGCCGAGCTTCTGGCAGCGGACGACACGAAACCCCGACGTGCCGCGGTCATTAACGTGGACGACCCCTATGGCGCCCGACTCGCCAGTGACGCCGTTGCGCCGGTGGTGAGCTACGGGCTGTCTCCTTCAGCCATTGTCCGGGCCGAGATGGTCACCTTTTCTGTCGATGGAATCTCCGGTACCCTCGTTACCCCGCTTGGTGCGATACCGTTTCACTCGCGGCTTCTGGGGCGGTTCAACCTCTACAACATCCTGGCGGCTGTGGCGGCTGGCGTGGCCTTGGGACTCACCCCGGATGCAATTCGCGGGGGAATCGAGGGGGATGTCCGGGTCCCTGGACGCCTTGAGCGGGTTGATAACGACCATGGGATCACGGTGCTGGTCGATTATGCCCACACGGGCGACGCTCTGGAGAATGTCCTGAAGACCGTTGCCGAGATCGCCACCGGCCGGATCATCACTGTATTCGGTTGCGGCGGAGACCGGGATCGGGGAAAACGGCCCGTCATGGGGGAGATTGCAGGGCGTTTCAGCGATCTATCCATCGTCACCTCCGACAACCCGCGAACCGAGAATGCCGGAGCGATTATTGGCGAGATTCTCGGCGGCATCCGTTCTCTGGGGCTCCGGGAGTATGGGGCGGAAGAACTCACCACCGGTTTCGATGCCAAAGGGTTTGTTGCGGTGGAGTCGAGACGCGAGGCAATCAGGCTGGCCGCTCGCGTGGCACGTCCTGGGGATGTTCTGCTCCTCGCTGGCAAGGGACACGAGGACTACCAGATTATCGGGACGATGAAGCACCACTTCGACGATCGGGAAGAGGTTGCTGCCGCTTTTCGGGAACTGTCATCCAAAGGACAGGGATAGCGTGTTATTCTCTCTGGCAGACATACGTGAGGCAACGGGAGGCACCCTCGTCGGCGAAGGGAAGACTGCCGGCGTGGTGGGGGTGTCAACCGACTCCCGAACGGTTCAGCCCGGCGAGCTGTTCGTGCCGTTGCGAGGTGAACGGTTTGACGGCCACGATTACCTCGGCGCTGCATGCGATCGCGGGGTACAGGTTGTGCTTGCGGAGCACCAGTGGCTGGAGAAGAACGAACTCCCGCCCGGTGTCTCCGCCGTCGCCGTCGACGATACCCTGGAGGCCCTTGGCGATTTGGCCTGTTTTCATCGGCAGCGCTTTGCCATTCCAGTGGTGGCCGTGACCGGGAGCAACGGCAAGACAACCACCAAGGAGATGCTGGCCGCCATCCTGGGGCAGACCGGCCCCGGGCTCAAGACAGAGGGGAACCTCAATAACCTGATCGGGCTTCCCCAGATGCTTCTTCGCCTCGATAACTCCCATCGTTGGGCTGTCCTGGAGATGGGGATGAGCGCCTTTGGCGAGATCGACCGTCTGGCTGAGATTGCCCGTCCGGATGTGGGGATCATCACCAACGCCTATCCAGCCCACCTGGAGACCCTGGGAAGTGTCGAAGGGGTGGCACGGGCCAAAGGAGAGCTCTTCCTGCGGCTCCCTGCAGAGGGGTGCGCCGTGTTCAACGCCGACGATCCCCTCATCGCCCGTTGTCCCTCCCCCGACGGAGTCCGTCGTGTTTCCTTCGGGCTCCACAACGCCGATGTCACTGCCGAGGCGGTCGAGAATCTTGGACGCAATGGCCAGCGTTTCATCCTCCGGTTTCCTACGGAATCGGTTCCGGTCACCCTGCGGGCCTTCGGCCGTCACAATGTCTCCAATGCCCTTGCCGCTGCCGCGGCTGCCCATGTCCTTGGTGTTCCCACCGAGACCATAGCCCGGGGTCTGGGAGAATTTTCACCCTATGCCAGGAGGTTCAATCTGGAGGAGGTGGGGGACGTCATCCTCATCGACGACAGCTACAATGCTAACCCCGCCTCCATGGCGGCAGCCCTCACCACACTGCGGGAGATCCGCGCAGGACGCAGGGCGGTGGCGGTTCTTGGCGACATGCTCGAGCTGGGCGAAGGGGCCGAGGAGGCCCACCGCCAGCTGGGACTTCTGGCAGCCACCTGCGTCGATCGTCTCTACGTGATGGGGGGAATGGCCGGCATTGTTGCTGCTGGGGCACTCGAGGGAGGGCTCGCGGACGATGCAGTTACGGTTGCCACGAGCCATGACGCCATTGTGGCGGACCTGCGGCGAACCACCGCGGCGGGCGATTTCATCCTCGTGAAAGGATCCCGGGGATTGGCCATGGATCGGGTCGCGGAAAAGATGCGTGAAGTCTTTGCCGCGTCCCTCGGGAAGGGGGCCTCGGCCTAATGCTCTACCATCTCCTTTATCCGCTGGCGAGCGACTTCAGGATCTTCAACGTCTTTAAGTACCTGACGTTCAGGACCATCTACGCCGTCATCACCGCCCTGCTGGTGTCGTTCATTCTCGGCCCCTGGGTCATCCGGAAGCTGGAGGCGCTCCAGGCCCGGCAGGTTATCCGCACCGACGGTCCCGAATCCCACCTGAAGAAGTCGGGTACCCCCACCATGGGCGGGATTCTCATCCTTGCATCCATCGTGATTCCGACGCTTCTGTGGGCCGACCTGACAAACCGCTACGTCTGGACAACTCTCTTTGTGATCGTGGGGTACGGACTTATCGGTTTCACCGACGACTACAAGAAAGTGGTGGAGAAAAACCCCAAGGGGCTCTCCCCCCGCCAGAAGATGGCCGGCCAGTTGCTGATCGCCGGCATGGCGGTCTGCTTCCTCGTTTTCGTGGTGAATATGTCGACCGAGCTCGCCTTCCCCTTTTTCAAGCGGCTCCACCCCGACCTTTCCTGGTTTTACATCCCCTTTGCCATGCTGGTCATCGTGGGGGCGAGCAATGCCGTGAACCTGACCGACGGCCTCGACGGTCTGGCCATCGGTCCCGTGGCCATCAACGCAGCAACCTATCTGCTGTTTACTTACATAGCCGGCAATGCTAAGCTGTCCAGCTATTTACAGACTCCCTATGTCCCCGGCGCCGGCGAGTTGGCTGTCCTCTGCGGAGCCATGGTGGGCGCGGGAATAGGCTTTCTCTGGTACAACGCCTACCCAGCCGAGGTTTTCATGGGTGACGTGGGATCCCTCTCCCTCGGCGGCGGGCTCGGGACCCTGGCGGTCATCACCAAGCAGGAGATCCTCCTCGTCATCGTCGGCGGGGTGTTCGTCGTTGAGGCCCTGTCGGTCATCTTCCAGGTGGGGTCCTATAAGTACAGGGGGAAGCGGATCTTCCGCATGGCCCCCATCCACCACCACTTCGAGCTTAAGGGTGTGGCGGAGCCGAAGATCATCGTGCGGTTCTGGATCATCACCATTATCCTGGCCCTGGTGGCGATCTCGACCTTGAAGCTGAGATAGCATGGAAATTTCGGGAAAGAACATACTGGTCGTAGGCCTTGCCCGCACGGGCGTGGCGGTGGTCCGCTTTCTGGCGCGAAACGGGGCGCGGGTGACCGTGACCGACCTTCGCGACGAGTCCGCCCTGGCCGGTCCCCTCCGGGAGCTGGCAGGACTTTCCGTGCGGTACGTGCTAGGCCACCACGATGAGGCTGATTTTGCTGCTGCCGACGTAGTGGTGGTGAGTCCCGGCGTCCCCCAGGAGAGCCCCTATCTCCAGGCGGCCCGCAGGGCCGGACGTGAGGTGATTACCGAGATCGAACTGGCGTCCCGGTTCGTTACTGCCCCCATGGTGGCCATCACCGGGACCAACGGCAAGACCACCACCACGACCCTGACAGGGGAGATCTTCAGCGCCTGCGGGTTCCGGACCTTCGTGGGGGGGAACATCGGCAATCCTCTCATCGAGCTTGTAGAGGGAGGCGAGGCGGTGGAACGGGTGGCGGTGGAGATCAGTTCCTTCCAGCTGGAATGGATCAGCTCCTTCCGTCCGCGGGTGGCGGTGCTCCTCAATATCACCGAGGACCACCTGGACCGCTATGCTACGTTCCAGGAGTACATTGACGCCAAGGTGCGGATCTTCGAAAACCAGGAAGCGTCGGATTTCGCCGTGCTGAACGTGGATGATCCCATCGTGGCCGGCATTGCCGGGCGGGTAGCCGCGACGGTATTCCCCATGAGCCAACAGCGGGAGCTTGCCGAGGGGGTCTTCCACCGGGACGGCGTCATCACCTTCCGGCACCAGGGGCGTGAGGAACGCTTCCCCACCGCCCGATTCCGGATCACCGGAGTCCACAATATCGAAAACATCATGGCCTCCCTCGCCGCGACCCTCCTCCTGGGGTGCGACGCAAAACAGGCCCTTGCGGCCGTTGAAGGGTTCGGCGGGCTCCCCCACCGGATGGAGCTGGTGCGGGAGTTGGCGGGCGTCCGTTACTACGAGGACAGCAAAGCCACCAACGTGGGAAGTGTGGAGAAGGCCCTCGCCAGTTTCAATGACATCACCCTCATTGCCGGAGGGAAGGACAAGGGGGGATCGTACGCGCCCCTGGCCCCCCTGGTGACGGAGCGGGTGCGGCACATGGTCCTCATCGGCGAGGCAAAGGAACGGATGGCCCGGGAACTGGGGAGCCTTACCGATACCCGCATGGCCACGACCCTTGAGGAAGCGATCGAGCTGGCAGCGAGCCTCACGGAGCCGGGAGGGGTAGTCCTTTTCTCGCCGGCCTGCTCCAGTTTCGATATGTTCCGCGACTACGAGGAACGGGCCCAGCGTTTCCGCGCGGCCGTAAACGCCCTCGGCACGGGAGAGCGCCCGTGAACCTGAACTTCAAACTGAACCTGAAAGAGATCGAGCGTTACGACCTGGTCATCCTCCTGATGGCGGTAGCCCTAACCTGCTTCGGAGTGGTGATGGTCTACTCGGCATCGTCGGTCATGGCCACCAAGAAGTTTCACGACGGCTTCTACTTCCTGAAGCGTCAGGGGATCTACGCGGTGATGGGCTTCGCGGGTATGGTGCTCGCCATGCGGATAGACTACCGGCAGTGGCGGGAGTATGCCGTTCCGATTCTCCTCGGTTGCCTGCTGCTTCTCTTTCTGGTCTTCATTCCGGGAATCGGCGGCGCTGCCAAGGGTGCCTCCCGCTGGATCAGGTTTCCGGGCTTCAACTTCCAGCCGTCGGAGCTGGCCAAGATGGCGCTGATCATGTACATGGCCTACTCCCTCGACAAGAAACAGGAAAAGGTGAAGTTCTTCTCCACCGGCTTCGCCCCCTACATGGTACTCCTTGCCATCCTGCTGGCGATCCTCCTTAAGCAGCATGACCTGGGGGCTGCCCTCACCATGGGGGGGGTCGCCATTCTCATGCTCTTCGCCGCCGGCACCAGGCCCCGCTACATCCTCGGAATGGTGGTGCTGGCTCTGCCGTTTCTCTACTTCCTCGTCATGAACGTGGACTATCGGCGCCGTCGCATCCTGGCATACCTGAATCCCTGGGAGGATCCCACCAACACCGGTTTCCAGATCATCCAGTCCTGGCTCGCCTTCGGCAACGGCGGCATCATCGGCCAGGGACTCGGCGAGGGGAAGCAGAAGATGTTCTTCCTCCCCGAGGCCCACACCGATTTCATCCTCTCGGTAATTGGGGAGGAACTGGGGCTCATCGGCGTCATCGTTATCGCGGCCATGTTCCTGATGCTCGTGCTTCGAGGGGTGAGGGTGGCTCTCATGGCCCAGGACCCCTTCGGGCGCTTTCTGGCCTTCGGGATTGTGACGCTGCTCGGCATTCAGGCCTTCGTCAACATGGGGGTTGTCACGGGGCTTCTCCCCACCAAGGGATTGGCGCTGCCGTTCATCAGCTATGGCGGCAGTTCCCTCATTGTAACGCTCTTCGCGGTGGGGATTCTCCTCAACGTGTCAACCCGGATGAAGGGGACGCCATGAGACTTCTGATCGCAGGCGGCGGAACCGGGGGGCATCTCTTCCCCGGCATTGCGGTGGCCGAGGAGTTCCTCGCTCGCAAGAAAGGGAACGAGGTGCTCTTTGTGGGGACCTGGCGGGGAATCGAGGCACGGGTATTGCCGAAGCTGGGGTACCGGCTCGAATGCATCACCGCTGCCGGTATCCGTGGCAAGGGGAGCGTCGCCCGGGCCAAGGGGCTTGCCAAGTTCCTCTACGGCTATGCCCAGTCCCGGAAGATTCTCAAGGAGTTCAAGCCCGATCTGGTCCTGGGCGTGGGGGGGTACGCGTCGGCGCCGGCGCTGCTTGCGGCCCGGGGGATGCATATCCCGCGCTTCATTCATGAGCAGAATGCAATCCCCGGCTTCACCAACAAGATGCTTGCCACGGTGGCCGAGCGGGTTTTTATCTCTTTGGAAGAGTCACGGAAGTTTTTCCCCGAGGAGCGGACGCTGCTCACCGGGAACCCGCTCCGTCGCCAGATACTGGAGCAGGTTGCCCTTGCCCCTCAGGAAGACCGGGCCGATGATGCCTTTCACCTCCTGGTCTTTGGCGGAAGCGCCGGGGCTCACCGGATCAACCTTATCATGGGAGAAGTTCTGCCCTATCTGGAGGACGTGAAGGAGAGGCTGCGGATCACCCACCAGACCGGCGAGAATGATCTGGAAGATGTGACCTCGGTCTATGAGGAGCAGGAAGTTGCCGCCGACGTGGTAGCGTTCATCGATTCCATGGCCGATGCCTACCGTTGGGCCGACCTGGTGGTCTGCCGGGCAGGTGCCACCACCATCGCCGAGATCACCGCCTGCGGCAAGCCGTGCATTTTTATCCCGTATCCCCACGCCGTGGACGACCACCAGCGTCGTAACGCCGAGGCGCTCCTCAAACGGGGGGCCGGGTTCGTGATTATCGAGCAGGAGCTTTCTGGCGAGGTGCTGGCGAAAACCATCCGTGACCTCATGGCCGACCCGGCGCGGCTGAAAAGTGTCGGAGAGGCAGCCCAGGGGCTTGCACGGCTCGATGCGGCCCAGGTGATCGTTGACGAAATGATGACAAGTAAAAGGAAAGAAAAATAGATATGTACGGAAAGATCGAAAAAATACACTTCGTCGGCATCGGCGGCATCGGCATGAGCGGCATCGCCGAGGTGCTCCTGAACCTGGGGTACAAGGTGTCCGGCTCCGACCTGAAGCAATCGGAAACCACCGACCGCCTTGCCTCCCTCGGCGGGGACATCCGTTTCGGCCACGCTCGGGAGAACCTGGCCGATGTGGACGTGGTGGTGACTTCCACAGCGGTCCACGACGACAATCCCGAGGTGGTGGAGGCCAAGCGGCGCATGATCCCGGTGATCCCCCGGGCAGAGATGCTGGCTGAGCTGATGCGGATGAAGTACGGGATCGCCATCGCCGGCACCCACGGCAAGACCACCACCACCTCCATGGTGGCCACGGTTCTCACCCACGGCGGCATTGACCCCACCATCGTCATCGGCGGCAAGCTCAACACCCTCGGCACCAACGCCAAGCTCGGCCAGGGGCAGTTCCTGGTGGCCGAGGCCGACGAATCCGACGGCTCGTTCCTGAAGCTCTCCCCCACCATCGCGGTGGTGACCAATATCGACGCTGATCACCTGGACTTCTACACCGGCGGCATCGAGCAGATCAAGGATACCTTCGTTGATTTCATCAACAAGATACCCTTCTACGGCCTGGCGGTCCTCTGTCTGGAAGACCGGAACATCGCCGAGATACTCCCGCGGGTGAAGAAGCGGTTCGTCACCTATGGCCTTTCGTCCCAGGCTGACATCCGCGCTACCCACATCCGCCTCGAAGGGGGAACCACCTCCTTTGTGGCCCACTACAAGGGATACCGGATGGGGGAGGTTTCGTTCGCTATGCCCGGTGCCCACAACGTGCTGAACGCCCTCGCGTGCATCGCCGTGGCCATGGAGCTCGATGTTCCCTTCGCCCAGATCCAGGAGGGGTTTGCCAAGTTCGGCGGCGTTGGGCGGCGCTTTCAGGTAAAGGGTGAGGTGAACGGCATTACGGTGGTTGACGACTATGGGCACCATCCGGCGGAAATCCGGGCGACCCTGGCCGCGGGCAAGAGCGGCTGGCCCGACCGGCGGCTCGTGGTGGCCTTCCAGCCCCACCGCTTCAGCCGCACGAAGGAGCTCTTTGCCGAATTCGTCACCTGCTTCTACGATGCCGATGTGCTGGTGCTCACCGACATCTACTCGGCCGGCGAGGCCCCCATCGAGGGGGTGACGGCGGAGCGTCTGGCGGAGAATATCCGCAAGCACGGACAGCGGGATGTGACGTACATCGCCGACCGGGAGGCGCTCCCCGACCACCTGCTCCAGATCGTGAGGCCCGGGGACATCGTCCTGACCCTCGGCGCCGGCAACATCTGGCAGACCGGAGAGGCCCTGCTCCGAAAGCTGGAGACGACAGAAGGATAGTTCTTTGAATAACGATCTGTACGCCCGCCTCCATGCAGAGTTGAGGGGGGAGATCCTGCGGGATGAGCCGATGTCGCGCCACACCTCGCTCAAGGTGGGGGGCGCCGCCGACTTCTTCGTCACCCCGGCTGACCGGGATGATCTTACGGCGCTCCTGGCGCTTCTGGCTGAAACCGGTACCCCCTACCTGGTGGTCGGCGGGGGATACAACCTCCTGGTACGGGACGGCGGCATTCGTGGCGTGGTCATTTCCCTCGCGCGCCTGGATGAGATGACACTGCTCGCCGGGGAGAGGGTGATGGCCGGGGCTGGAGTGACCAACCGGCAACTCGTGCAGCTGCTGCGGGACAGGGGGCTTGGGGGGCTTGAGTTTCTCTGCGGCATTCCCGGCACGGTTGGCGGCGCCCTGGCCATGAACGCCGGAGCCCACGGTGGAGCAGTGGTTGACCGAGTGGAGGAACTCCTCACTATCCGGGACGGGGAGATGCTGCAAACCGGCCACAACGGCCTCGATTACGGCTACCGGTTCCTGAGGCTCGCGCCTGGCGAGATTATTGTTGGGGCAACCTTTCGCCTGGATCCGGCCGATCCCGATCAGATCGGGTCACGGATCGCCGGTTACCTGGAACACCGGGCCGCGAGTCAAAAAGTCGGCTTTCCCAACGCCGGGTCCTTCTTCAAAAATCCGGAGGGGACCGCTGCTTGGCGGCTGATTGACGAAACTGGGCTTCGGGGAGAGCGGGTGGGGGGCGCCCAGGTGTCGGAGGCCCACGCTAACTTCCTGATAAATCGGGGGGGAGCGACGGCTGCCGATTTTCTTGCCCTGGTTACCCGAATTAATGAGGCAGTAAAACAACGTACCGGCATAACTCTTGAAGAAGAGGTCAGGATTGTCGGTGAAGAGTGATTAAAGAACCGCTTCCAAGAAGCGCTCAGGCGAAAACGCGATGACCCGTGATGAACTGAAAACCAAGAAGATCGGCGTGCTTATGGGGGGGCTCTCGGCGGAACGGGAGGTCTCTCTCTCCAGCGGAGGAGCGGTGCACAAGGCGCTTCTGGCCCGGGGATATGACGCCGTTGCCATTGACGTGGACCGCGATCTGCCCCAGGTCCTCGTCAGAGAGTGGATCGACGTGGCCTTCATCTGCCTCCACGGCCGCTACGGCGAAGACGGGGCGGTCCAGGGGGTGCTGGAACTCATGGGAATCCCCTACACCGGCTCGGGGGTCCTTGCGAGCGC
Source organism: Geobacter grbiciae (assembly GCF_018531165.1). NCBI lineage: Bacteria > Pseudomonadati > Thermodesulfobacteriota > Desulfuromonadia > Geobacterales > Geobacteraceae > Geobacter > Geobacter grbiciae. The sequence goes on from NZ_JAHDIW010000012.1 coordinate 131,941, forward strand.
CCTGGCCATGAACAAGATTTTCGCCAAGCAGGCCTTTGCCGCCGCAGGCCTCACGATAACCCCCCACCGGGTGCTCGTGCGGGACGAAACCTTCGACCCCGTTCCGGTCGGCATTGATCTTCCCGTCGTGGTGAAGCCCTCCCAGGAGGGATCGTCGATGGGGGTAAGCATCGTGAAGAAGGCGGAGGAGCTTGCCGCCGCTCTGGAGAACGCGTTCCGCTACGACAACGAAATCCTCGTGGAGAAGTTCGTCAAGGGGCGGGAGATTCAAGTGGGGATTCTCGACGACCGGGCCATGGGAGCCATCGAGATTGTACCGAAGAAGGAGTTCTACGACTTTGAGGCCAAGTACACCGACGGCATGGCGGAGCACATCTGCCCGCCGGTTCTTCCCGCCGACCTGTACCGCAAGCTCCTCGCCGAAGGGGAGAAGGCCCATCGGGCCCTGGGGTGCGGCGGGTACAGCCGGGTAGACTTCCTGGTGACCGAGGGGGGTGGCTGTTTTCTCCTCGAAGTGAATACCCTGCCGGGGATGACGGCCCTGAGCCTCCTGCCGGAGATCGCCCAGAAGGAGGCAGGGATTGATTTCGAGGAGCTTGTTGAGCGGATTCTGGTCTCGGCTTCGCTGAAAATTCAGGGACCAGGGACCGGGGACCAGGGACCGGGATCAGAATCATAATAGGAACTGCAGGGGGATCGTTGGACGTGGAACTGGTCGTTTGCTTTTGCCGGTCCCTGGTCCCTGGTCCCCGATCACCGAATTCATGCGCGATTTACACGTAAAAACACGAATCCAGCCGGCCAACAAGAGCCGCAACCGGGTAAAGAAAGAGCGGAAGCCGATCAACTGGCGCCCCCTCATCACCTGGGGGAGCCGGGCTGTGCTCGGCGCGTTGGCCGTGGCGGTCGTGGGGGGCGCAGGCTACAAGGGGTACGCGTTCGCCTCCCGGTACGAGATTGCGGTACTGCAGGTGGAGGCCATTGAGGTGTCGAAGTTGAGGCACCTGACTCGTGACGAAGTTCTTGGACAGGCCGGGGTGAGAAGGGGCGATTCCATGCTGGGGCTGCGGTTACGCCGCATCGGCGAACAACTGGCCAAGAATCCCTGGATCGAGAAGGTGCAGGTGCGCCGCTACTTCCCCCACACCATCCGCATCGAGGTGGTGGAGCGGGAACCGGTAGCTGTGGTGAACATGGGGTTCCTCTACTACCTGGATGCCAAGGGGGAGGTCTTTAAGCCTCTTACCCAGGGTGACAGCCTCAATTTTCCGGTCATAACCGGCATCACCGAGGATGATCTGGCCCGGGATCCCAAGGGAGCCAGGGAGATGCTCACCGGCGCCGTGGCCCTCATGGATATGCTGAAGAAGGGGAGCGCCTTTACCCTGGCCGATGTTTCGGAGATTCACATCGACAAGGGATTCGGCCTCACTCTCTTCACCGCCGGTGGCGGCGTGCCGGTACGGCTCGGCAAGGATGGGTACGAGACCAAGCTGGCCCGTTTCGCCACGGTCTACGGGGAACTGAAGACGCAGATGACGGCAGTTGAGTACATCGATTGCGACTACCAGGACAAGATCATCGTCAAAAAAGGATAAAGTGGGGGAGGGGGAAACACTATGTCGGCACGAAGGGATAACCTGATCGTCGGGCTCGATATCGGCACAACCAAGATTTGTGCCATCGTCGGCAACGTCACGGAGGACGGCATCGACATCGTCGGGATCGGCAGCAGCCCGTCGCGGGGAATGCGCAAGGGTGTCGTGATCAATATCGAGAGCACGGTCGAGTCCATCAAGAAGGCGGTCTCCGAGGCGGAACTCATGGCCGGCTGCGAGATCCGCTCCGTCTATGCGGGGATTGCCGGGGGCCACATCAAGGGATTCAACTCCCAGGGGGTGATCGCCATCAAGAACCGCGAGGTGACCTCTGAAGATGTGAAGCGGGTCATCGATGCGGCCAAGGCCATCGCCATCCCCATGGACCGGGAGGTGATCCACATCCTTCCCCAGGAATTCATCATCGACGACCAGGATGGCATCCGCGAGCCCCTCGGCATGAGCGGGGTGCGGCTCGAAGCCAAGGTCCACATCGTTACCGGCGCCGTGGCCAGCGCCCAGAACATCGTGAAGGCGTGCAACCGGGCAGGCCTCGACGTGGCCGACATCGTCCTGGAGCAGCTGGCCTCCTCCGAGGCTGTTCTCTCCGCCGACGAGAAGGAGCTGGGGGTGGCGCTGGTCGACATCGGCGGCGGCACCACCGACATCGCCATCTTCGTGGACGGCGCCATCAAGCACACTTCGGTCCTCTCCCTGGGGGGGAACCACCTGACCAACGATATCGCCGTTGGGCTTCGGACCCCCATGGCCGAGGCGGAGAAGATCAAGCAGAAGTACGGCTGCTGCATGGCGTCCCTGGTGGGGAAGGAAGAGACCATCGAGGTGCCGAGCGTGGGGGGGCGCAAGCCGCGGGTTCTCTCCCGGCAGCTTCTGGCCGAGATCCTGGAGCCGCGGGTGGAGGAGATCTTCACCCTGGTCAACCGCGAGCTCATGAAGTCGGGCTTCGAGGACCTCATCGCCTCCGGCGTGGTCATCACCGGCGGCACCACCATCCTGGAGGGGATGCCGGAACTGGCCGAGCAGGTCTTCAACCTGCCGGTGCGCCGCGGCATGCCGCAGCAGATCGGCGGCCTCGTGGACGTGGTCAACTCGCCGGTCTACGCAACAGGGGTCGGGCTTGTGGTCTACGGGAGCAAGAACGTTGGCATCCGTGAGTTCCCCACGGCCCAGACCGACGAGAACCTTTTCCGGCGGGTTTCCCGGCGGATGAAGGAGTGGTTCGGGGAGTTTTTCTAGTAACCGGAGCGTATTGTTCGCATTCATGTTTTGTTCTGTATTGCAATGACAACCAAACACATCATGAAAGGAAAAAGGGGGTAGGGTATGTTCGAATTCGACGAAAGCATCGATCAATGTGCCAGGATCAAGGTCATCGGCGTAGGCGGCAGCGGGGGGAATGCGGTCAACACCATGATCGAGAGCCAGGTCAGCGGGGTTGACTTCGCCGTGGCCAACACCGATGTGCAGGCCCTGCGCATCTCCAAGGCGCCCATCAAGATCCAGATCGGACGGCAGCTCACCAAAGGGCTCGGGGCCGGGGCCGATCCGTCCCGGGGGCGCGAGGCGGCCCTGGAGGACCGGGAGCAGCTGGCGGAAACCCTAAAGGGTGCGGATATGATCTTCATCGCCGCCGGCATGGGAGGCGGCACCGGCACCGGCGCGGCCCCCATCATCGCCGAAGTGGCCAAGGAGGCGGGCGCCCTCACCGTCGGCGTGGTCACCAAGCCCTTCTCCCGCGAGGGGAAGCAGCGCCTGGCCAAGGCCGATGACGGTGTCCGGGAGTTGAAAAAGCACGTGGATTCCCTCATTGTCATCCCCAACGACCGGCTCATCGGGCTCGCCGGCAAGTCCATGTCGATCCTCGACGCCTTTAAGCCCTCCGACGACGTGCTCCGCCAGGCGGTCCAGGGTATTTCCGACCTCATCACCACGAGCGGCTTCATCAACGTGGACTTCGCCGACGTGAAGGCGATCATGAGCGAGCGGGGCATGGCCATGATGGGAATCGGCATCGCCGCCGGCGAGAACCGGGCGGTGGAAGCTGCCCTGCGCGCCATCTCCAGCCCTCTCCTGGAGGATGTGGACATCTCCGGCGCCAAGGGGGTTCTGGTGAACATCTCTGGCTCCTCTTCCATGACCATGGACGAGTTCGAGGCGGTGAATCGGACCATCCACGAGAAGGTCCACGAGGACGCCAACATCATCATCGGCGTCACCATCGACGAGAACCTGGGTGAGGAGCTCAAGGTGACCGCCATCGCCACCGGGTTCGGCGACCGCTTCGATGTGGAGAAGCAGCGCCAGGAGCTGAAGACCGTCACCCCCCTCGGCGGCCGCCAGGAAGTGAACCGGGAGATCCCCACCTTTATCCGGGAAAAGCAGCAGCGGGAACCTTCCTACAGCCGCCAGAAGGGGTTCTTCTCCGATGAAGAGGACCAGTACGACATTCCGACGTTCCTGAGGAAGTCGGTCGATTAGTTGAATGCGGGGCGTGCCGTGGAGCCCGTAGCCCTGCGGCGCGCCCTTTCCCCCTTTGTTTCAGTCATTGCTTTCAATTTCCCGGCTCCCCACTTACCCCCTCCAGGGGGGCCGGGCCTTTTTTCTCCTTTCTGAAACCTCCTTCCCCGTGGTACCTTTTGACAATGTCGTGGAAAATCATTGAAAAATACCGCCGTATCCTTGTCCAGGAAGAGGGGAATTCACCCAAGCGGCGTGGCGGAAAACTGACCGTCTGCCTCGTCTATCCCAACCGCTATGCCGTGGCCATGAGCAACCTCGGCTTCCAGGCGGTCCATGCGCTGCTGAACGCCGAGTCCGACATCCTCTGTGAACGGGCTTTCCTCCCCGACCCGGACGATCTGCGGGAATACCGCCGCAGCGGCACCCGGCTCCTCTCCCTGGAGTCCCAGGAACCACTTTCCTCTTTTGATATTATTGCTTTTTCGGTTTCTTTCGAGAGCGACTACCTGAACATCCCCGTCATCTTCGACCTGGCCGGGATCCCGGCCCTGGCGGCTGAACGGACGGGGTCCCATCCCCTCGTCATGGGGGGCGGGGCGGCCCTCTTTCTGAATCCGGAGCCGGTGGCGGATTTCCTGGACCTCATTGTTGTGGGGGAGGGGGAGGCGATCCTGCCGGTGCTTCTGGACCACATCCGCGCCGACGGGATTGGGGACCGCGCAACGTTTCTTGCGGGAGTCGTGGGACTTCCCGGCATCTACGTGCCGGCTCTCTACGCGATGGAGTACGACGGCGCCTGCCTGGTGTCGCGGGAGGCGAAGGACGGTGCGCCGGAGCAGGTGAAGCGTATCTGGATGGCCGAGCCCGACGGGCGGGCCACCGTGTCCGAGATTTTGACGCCCGGCACCGAGTTTTCCGACATGTATCTGGTTGAGGTCTCCCGGGGGTGCGGGCGGGGGTGCCGCTTCTGTGCCGCCGGCTTCATCTACCATCCCTACCGGCAGCGCTCACTCGACGCGGTCAAGGCCGCCGTCGCCGAAGGACTCAGCCACCGGCGCAAGATCGGGCTCGTGGGGGCGGCCGTGTCGGATTTTCGGGAGATCGGTGAACTCTGCCGGCACATCCTGGCGGAGGGGGGAACGGTGTCAGTGTCGTCGCTGCGAATCGACCGTCTCGACGAGGGAATGATCGAGGTGCTCAAGGCGAGCGGCCACAAGACCGTGGCCCTGGCCCCCGAGGGGGGGAGCCAGCGGATACGGGACCTCATCAACAAGAACCTGACCGAGGAGCAGATTCTGGCCGCCTGCGATCTCCTTATCGGCCATGATATCCTGAACCTGAAGCTCTATTTCATTATCGGCCTCCCCACCGAGACCATGGAGGATCTGGAGGAGATGGCCCTCCTCGTGGGGAAGATCCGCGAGCGGGTCATTGCCGCGGCGCGGAAAAACAAGCGGCTCGGTGAGATCATCCTCTCCGTGAACCCCTTTGTCCCCAAGCCGTTCACACCGTTCCAGTGGTGCGGCATGGAAGATACCCCCTCCCTGGAGAAAAAGCTCAAGTACCTCCAGCAGGCGGTGGGGAAACTGCCGAACGTCCGGCTCATTGCCGAAAGCCCCAAGGATGCCTGGCTCCAGGCCCTCCTCTCCCGAGGGGACCGGCGGTTCTCGGGGTTCCTCCTCCGCGCCGCGGAGCTGGGGAACTGGAAGCGGGCGGCCCGGGAATTTCCCGTCGACACTGACCTCCTGGTCCATCGGACCATCCCCCTCGACGAGATGCTGCCGTGGGATGTCATAGCCAGCGCCGATGCCGAGCGGCTCAGGCGGGAGTATCTGAAGGCGACCCCTCCCCGGTGAGACCGCTATCGTCTTCCGATTCTCTCCAGCCAAGGGAGATGGAGATCGCCGGGCGATGAATGGCGGCGTTCTTCCTGGCGGGTCTTTTGTCCCGAGCTGAGCCGTGAATAGACGCCGAGCGCCCACAGGGGGAAGTAGTGACGGTACCCGTGGTAGCGCAGGTAAAAGACCCTCGGGAACCCGGTGCCGGTAAAATGTTTCTCCTCCCAGGTTCCCCATTGATTCTGGTGGTCGAGCAGGTAGCGCACGCCACGCCGGACGGCCAGGCTGTGTACATCTCCGGCGGCCATGAGCCCCAGGAGACTCCAGGCTGTCTGAGACGGGGTGCTCTCCCCTTGGCCGGCCAGCGAAGGATCGTCGTAGGAATAGCAGGTTTCTCCCCATCCCCCGTCGTGGTTCTGACATGACGTCAGCCATCCCATTGCCCTGCGGACATAGGGCTGCTGCATATCTTCCCCTGCCTGCCTGAGGCCGGACAGCACCGACCACGTACCGTAGATGTAGTTTACCCCCCATCGGCCGAACCAGGCGCCGCTCTCTTCCTGCTCCGAGCGCAGGAAATCGATCCCCCGTGCGATGGGGGGAAACGTCCTGTCGAAACCGACCATGGAGAGAAGCTCGATGCAGCGTCCCGTCAGGTCCGAGGTGCTCGGGTCGAGGAGCGCCCCGTGGTCGGCGAACGGGATATCGTTCAGGTAGTGGTAGTTGTTGTCGATGTCGAAAGCTGCCCACCCTCCGTCACGGCTCTGCATCCCGAGTACCCAATTCACACCGCGGGCCACCCGGTCGCGGTAGAGCCCATTCTCCAGCGCTCCGGCACGGAGAAGCGACATGATGACTTTCGAGGTGTCGTCCAGATCGGGATAGAGGGTGTTTTCGAACTGGAAAGCCCATCCGCCCCCCTCCAGATCAGGAGCCTTCAACGACCAGTCTCCTGGTGAGAAAATCTGCTGGGATAACAGCCATTCAACGGCCTGTTTCGCCGCGGGGTGGCTCGCTGGCATGCCTGCTTCCATGAGCGCCGAAAGGCTTAGGCAGGTGTCCCAGATCGGGGAATTGCATGGCTGGCAGATGCTGCTGTTCCCTCTGCCGTCCGCTGCCGCGTGGGGAGAGGGATCGAAGGCAAAAGCCGCCGACGTGCCGCTGTCGATGCACGGTCCGCCCGTGCGGGGAGAATCTGCTTCCTGGGGAGTGCGATGCTGGAGCAGGTCGTCGATGGCCTGCATCCCACGTACATAGTCGGGGTCGTCTTCCCCGCAACCAAGCACGCGGAGGGCCATGACCGCATAGGCCATGGCCGGGAAAATGGCGCCGATCCCGCCGTTTCCCTGCATGCGGGATCTTGTCCAATGCTCTGCTTCGGCCATGGCCTTCCGATGAATGGCGGAAGGGATGAAACGGTTGAAACGCTTGAGCAGGCGGTCAATGATGATGAAGGCATTTTTCCGCCAGCGCTCCGACTGAAAGCCATCCAGGTTGCGCAGCTTGTCGGGCGGCGTGCTGAACAGTTCGGGAATTCCCTCCTCGGGCCGCAACCGGCACACGGGCTGCTTGGCGTAGAGCAGCAGCAGGGGGACGATGACAGTTCTCGACCAGTAGGAGACTTTGCTCAAATGAAAGAAAAACCACTGGGGGAGAAGGACGATCTCCACGGGCATTGCCGGCGGGGTATGCCAGGGGATCTGGCCGAACAGGGCCAGCAGGATACGCGTGAACACATTGCACCTGGCTGCGCCGCCGAGGCTGAGGACCATGATGCGCGCGCGTATCATGTGGGGTGCCTGGGGTGAGTGCCCCAGCACCTTGAGGGCGAGATAGGCCTTGACCGTGGCGCTGATATTGGCAGACCCGTCCACGGCGTAGAGGGGCCAGCCGCCGTCGGGCAATTGCCTGTCCAGGAGGTAATTCTCCAGCCGCCTCCTCAGTTCCGGGGAAATCTCCCTGCCGAGAAACCGCTGAAGCATGATGTACTCCGACGGTATCGTGACGTCCGCCTCCAGTTCAAAGACCCAGTACCCCTCTGGATTCTGAAGCGCCAGCAGATACTCCTCCGCCATTTTGACGGCCTGACGGCAGTGGACGGCCTTTCCCGAGACCTCTTTTATGGGTGCGACGACGGTGCATTCTTCCTCGGCCGTCAGACCGGCGTTCTTGTTGCCGGCGATCACGGCAAATTTGTTGAGAATTCCCTTTGCCATTCGTGCATCCTTTCCCTTGAGTGGCGAAATATTAACTATGGTATCTTTGGTTAACAGTGTAAATAGTATGGCAAAAAAATTTTACGCGCCGAAACCGGCGAGCAGCCCATCCACCAGCGTCTCTGCCTGGAGGACGGCGTCCACCATGGGGAAATCGGCGGTGTAAATTCGCGAGGTCACGACTCCGTGGACAGCGACCCATAATGTCTGCGCGAGAAGGTCCGCGTCCATGGGGCGAAGCATGCCGGCCGCCATGGCCTCTTCTACGGTCCGGAGGATATGAAAGTAGGTGCGCCGTCCCATGCTGTCCTTTTGCAGGAATTCCGTCGGCGACCCATAGACGACGGGACTCGTGAAAAAGGCGACCTTGTAGTGGCCGGGATTCGCCAGCCCGAACTCGATATACCTCAGGAGGCAAAGACGCAACACCTGCCGCGGGTCGTTCTCTCCCCGCGAGATGTCCTGGTAGCTCTGGAACAGCTTGGCGAACAGCTCTTCGCAGAGAGAATAGAGGAGATCATCCTTGTCGCGGAAATAGAGGTAGATGGTTGTGGGAGAGTGCTCGATTTTGGCCGCAAGCTTGCGCATGGAGAACCGCTCGTACCCGATCTGGGAGAAAAGCTCCCTGGAGGCGTCGAGAATCTCCTGGCGGAACTGCGCCTTGTGTTTTTGTCTGCGTTCGCGCAATGTCATGATACTTAACAGTGTTAACTGAATTTTTTCACAGATTAGTGAATCGAGGTCATGCTGTCAAGCCTTGATTGGAAGGCGGGAGCGGCGGAGGCTGCGCGGCCCTGGCAAACGTGCCGTCTGGCCCTTGGCGGCTAGGAGCCTTATTCCCGCACCTCCAGCCTGTTCATCACCCGGTCGACCCCGAAGACGTACCACGCATCGGCCTCGGCCATCTCCTTCTCTTTCGGCTTGGGCACCACCCCTTCCAGGGTGACGACGCAGTCGCGGCAGCTTACCCGGATCTGGGATGCGTTGACGAAGGGATCCTTCTCCAGGACAAGACGGACGGCGTCGATTACCTCGTCGTCGTTGTCCTCTTCGGGTGGGGAGACCTCCAGCCCATTCACCACGTCGCGGCTTCCCGGCACCCACCACGCCAGGACCCCGGCCAGGCGCTTGTGGGAGAGGCTGCCGACGGTGCCGTTCAGGGTGACAATGCCATCGGCCACCTCCACCTCCATGACCCCGGTCGGCTCCCGCGGGGCGCTGCGCACCGTCTCCCAGGCGCCGAAGGAAAAGGCGCGGATGGCGTAGTCGGCGAAGGCCGGCTCCTGGATGAAGGCGTCGCAGACGTGGTTGCGGATATCCTCGTCCTCCATGGCCTCGGCAGGCTCCACCCGCAGCCGGTCCACGATCCCTGCCACGCCCGGCTCCGCGGCGGCCAGTTCCAGGGCGAGCTTTTTGGCCGCCACGCTCTCAGTCACCCCCTCAAGGGTCAATATCCCGTCGTCGATCTCCATCTGGAAGGGGTAGGCGTGGAGATTGATCCGGGGCTCCCGTTCAAAGGCGGCTTCTATTCTTCTCAGCGTCTCTTCGGTCGGTTTCATGGGCTACACCTCCTGTGTGGACGTTCCCGCATCGCGATCACTTCATTCCTATGTCTAATAGTGGTAGCCGAAGGTGCGGAAATGGCTCTCGGTCCCGTTTTCTCCCGTTACCCGGTCAGACTCTTCGGAGGCGAGGAAGACCGCCAACCGCGCCACCCGTTCGGGCGGGAGGAGTTCCTTCCGATCCCTCATGGCCGTGAAGTCGGCGAAGACATCGGGACCAAGAACCGCCGGTCCGAGGCCGCGGATATCCTCCTGCATCCGGGTGTCCATCACCGCCGGGTTGAGACCGTTCACCTGGATGTTGTGGACCTTCAACTCCTCGGCCAGGTAGCGCGTCATGTGAATGAGCCCCGCCTTGGCAATGGCGTAGGCCCCGAAGGGGGAGATGACGATTTCGCCCAGCCCCGAGATGACGTTGATGATTTTCCCCCCCTTCTGGCGGATCATGTGAGGGATGACCTCCCGAGCAAAGAGCCAGGGGGCGGTGAGGTTAACGGCCATGGCGTACGCCCACTCCTCCGGGGCCACCTGATGGAGGGAGCGGACCGGGCCGATGACTGCCGCATTGTTCATGAGGATGTCGACCGATTCGAACGTCTCGACCGCGGTCTCCACCACCCGCCGGACGTCTGCTGGGTTCGCCACGTCACCCTCCTGGATCACCACCGTTCCCCCCGCTTCCATGACGAGCGTCGCGGTCTCCTCCAGTTCCTTGGGGGTCCTGCTCATGATCACCAGATCGGCCCCCTCCCGCGCCAGTGCCATGGCGGAAGCGCGGCCGAGACCTCGGCCGGCGCCCGTTACGATCGCTGTCTTTCCCTTGAGACTCATCGCCACCTCCCTGCAGTGACCGGCAACCGATTGTTCCTTGCCGGTTTTAACTACCATTTTACCCAATTTCGCTGGAGATGCTGGGGGGTACCTCCCAAAATTGAGATTGACTGCGCTCGACTTGACGGTTGATTCATCCACGCGTCAAGGGTAAGATGCTCGAACTTTGAGGTGTCCTGTCAATAGTAGACACTCCCAACTCAAGCGGCGGCCGTGTTTGCGGAGAAGTTCATGGCAAATACGG
>NZ_JAHDIW010000013.1:0-115493 GCF_018531165.1 Geobacter grbiciae
TTCCTTTGCGTCCGCTCGAATGGTATTCCAGGGCATCCTGTTTTTTGCTCATGTGGATACTTGCTCCTTTCTTGGTGAATGGGAATCTTAGCGGCGAGCACGCTGATCAGGATGTTATTCTAAAAACTCTGCCAGCTCCGGCTCAAAGACTTCCCAGACCCTCTTCTCCAGCTCCTTAATGAATTCCGGGGTGATAATGTTCGGCAGCGTGATCTTCTGGTTCGGTCGTTCCCAAACCTCGGCAGGAAGGGCATACTCGCTTTTTTCATATCCCTGACGGAGCTCCAGGGCCAGGCCGCGCAGGAAGGCCCGGCGCACGGCGGCGGCCAGACTTTCCGTGGTTACATCTAGGTTGAATTCACTCTTGAGGCAGTCCACCACCATCTGGGTGCTGATCCCTTTTGTGATGTCGAAGAACTTGCAGAGACCGATCATGTCGAAGCCGACAATCTGAAGTTTGTTAACCGTAATCCCCTGAACCCAGGAATCCAGATCCGACTTTCCCTCACGGGTAAGAAGCCCGTACGTCGCCATGGACATATGCCCGCCGGCGATTGCCCACGCATACCCTGGGTTGGTCTCGGGCTGATACGCCGGCAGTTCTAACCCCTTGACATGGTAGGCGTAGGAGGTCTCTCCGGTCGCCTCGGAGAGGCGCATGGAGCCGCGCCCGATCTCCGGCAGCTGCCCTAGGCCGGTCAGCGTGACAAGCTCCTCAATCTTTTCATACTCGCCGAAGAGAGCGCTGTTCAGGAGCGGGCGCTCAGGGTGCCTCTCGTTATAGGTGAGGACGTAGGAGATGGTCACCCCCAGGGAAATGGAGTCCATGCCATAGTTGTCGCACAAATGGATCAGCCGGGCCGCCTTCTCTGCATCATGAATCCCCAGGTTGGTGCCGAGCAGGTTGAGCGGTTCATAGTCGAATTTGGCCAGGAACTTGCCGGCGCTGCCGTCTTCCCGCCTTTCGTGGATGTTATTGTGGCAGGTGATACCGCACCGGTAGCAGGCTTCTGATTTGATGACAAACTCTTTTTCCACCTGCTCCCGAAACAACTTCTCCGGCAGGTCGTTCCCCTGGGGGCGAAAATTGTTTACCGGTACGGCGTGAAACGCCTGCAGGACGTCGTACGCAGCCCAGGTGCCACCGCCACCGCCGCGGCTGATTGGTTGAAGTCGCGTCGAACCGCCCCCCTTGACGACATTGATGTTGACGTTTTTGACCGCGGACGACACCGTCTTCATCTTGTCGCTGCTCTGGGCCACTAGGGCAAGGAGGTTCTTGTACCCCATGAGACTCCCCATGCCGCCGCGTCCGGCAAAACGCATCTTGTCTTCGCCGGACTTGAGCTGATTATCGGTGGAGAGTGCCACCGAACCCATATATACATTCTCCCAACGCTCCCCGGCTTGGCCGATTGAGGCGAAGTGGGCATTGTCGTACTCCTTCTGCAAAACCAACATCTTCTCGTGAGAGGTGAGCCCGAGCAGATGATCCGCCGATTTCAGCTCCACCACCGGCCCCTCGGCGGTTTCTCTGATCAGCGCATAGACCGGATGGGGTGAGCGGTTTTCGAATATCAGCTCATCTAGGCCGGTCCACTTGAATTTAGCGCCGAAGTTGCCGCTACCGGTCGACCACATGGCTGCCGGCAGCCCCCTTTTCGATCCCTTGATCGGGCTGTAGCCGGAAAAGTAGGTGCGCAAGCCGGTCATGACGGTACTGCCGGTCAACAGGCCGGTGTTGACGATCAGCGGATTCTCTTCGCAATAGGCATGGGTGATCCGGCGCTCGGCCAGAATCTGGAAGGAGCGGCCAAATCCACCCAGAACGTCCTCTAGGTTGCGACAAGGGACATCTTCATAACGCATTGAGCCGCTCTTCAGGTCGACCGTACAACGGGAGTACAGTATGGAGGATGGCTCGACGGCGGGGTCTGAGGTGAAGATTTTCATACGGATTGCTCCTTGGATGAAGTAGATCGACTATGCAGCTCTGCGGGAGATTCTACCCCCCATCGATGAAAGGGAGGAGGCAGACGCTGTCACCATCGGAGAGTGGATTGTCGACGGCGGCATGACTGTCATTAATCAGTACGATTCCGAGCAGAGGAGGGGGAATCTGGAGATCGTCAATCACTTCCCGTACACTTGTTCCTAGAGGATATTTACGGACTTCTTCCTTGAATCGGCCTATATTAAATACCCCCACCAGCTTTATGGTTACATTCATGCCTGTTGACCTTTAATTAACATTGCGACATCTTGGGGATGTCTGATGTCAACTGATGGAATAAATCCTTCACGATGGTTCTGATCCATAGCGCAAAGGCAAATTCCATTGTTGTAAGCACTTATGGATTCAGGTTCCAGAAATGAGGCCAAACAATTTTGAACCTTTGGGACACTACTGCGTATTGTTCTACAAACAACCCCGCTACTTGCTGCGGGGTTGTTTGTTGTGGTTCACCTCAATGATTGTATCGGTGAAATCGGTTTGGTGAAAAAGCTCGAATATTCGCATCTTTTCCAAGCTTTATCTACGACAGGCTATTCACTAAGGCCGGCACAATTTCATAAAGATCCCCGATCAGCCCGTAATCGCAGGATTCAAATATCGGAGCAGAGCGGTTATTGTTGATGGCCACGATTATCTTGGAATCCCTCATTCCAGCTATATGTTGAACCTGTCCTGAGATGCCGACCGCTAGATAGAGGTTCGGCTTCACTGTCTCTCCGGTGAGCCCCACCTGGCGTTCCAGCGGAAGCCATTTGTAATCCTCCGACAACGGCCTGCTGCATCCCAGCTCGGCCCCCAGGATCGCAGTCAGTTGGTTAAACAAGGCCAAATCCTCCTTCTTTCCCACACCCCGGCCTACAGCCACGATCTTCCTGGCAGATGCGAGATCGACGGCCTTGGCTATTTCCTTTTTGGACAGGATGGCCGTGTTGGAGCTGCCAGGGGGCACAGTCAGGATCTCCACCGTAGCATCGGCTGGACTCTCGTCCGAAATGGACGCGCCGGAGATGGTGATGACCAGAGGAAAGTGCTTGGCGATCAGGTTTATGTGGGCGATGCCGCCGTAAACCTCTCTTTGGAGGTTCAACACACCTCCCTGATTCGCCACCTCGCAGCAGCATGTCGCGCACGATGCCCCGAGCTTACGGGAGAGGATTCCAGCTATCTCATGGTCGAGCTCCCGGTCGGAAAGTATGATCAGTTCATATTTCGACAGGTCGCAGGTCGAGGCCAGGGCTCCATAAACGTCCGAAGCAACGACGTCGTTAAGATCCAGGCAGATACCACGAGCCTCTTCTACTATGTTCTTGCGTGAAACAAACTGGTGGAGTTTCTTGACCCTGCATTCGTCGGTCGACACGATTAAAGCCTTCACAGCACTCCCTCCTCTCTCAGAAACCCTACCAACTTACCTACGCCGGCCTGAACTTCATCTTCGATGATGATCCGTTTCCGATCGCTGGGGATCGGTGTAAAGGACGCGACCTCGAACCCCGCGATCGTGCTCAATTCCTCGCTCATGCCGATATCGCCAAGAGAGACTGTCGACAGCGCTTTCATGGGCACCTTCATGATTTGTATCTTCGTAGCAAGCCTTGGTTCGTTCAGTTTCCTCATTACCGAAAGCGCGATCGGAAGCCGGGATTTCGTCTCCACCTCCCACCCATCGATCTCGGATGTGGCGGAGACATATCCCCCTTCCTCGACCGCCAGCTTGGAAACGTTGGAAAGATAGGGAAGGTTGAGATAAGATGCCACTGCCGATCCCACAATTTTGTTGGTGACATCCTCCGTCATGGAGCCTGAAAGGACCAAGTCGAAGCCTCCGAGATGGCCGGTCGCCTTGGCCAGCACCTGGGCGACCAGGATTGGGTCGTACAGTTCGCCGGCCTGCGCATGATGCACCAAAACGCCCTCATCTGCCCCAAGCGCGACTGCTTCTTTAAGGGATTTCAAGGCATCCTTGGTCCCGAAACTGATAGCGGTAACCTTCCCGCCATGCTTTGCCTTGATCTGCACGGCTGCCTCTATGGCGTGTTTGTCGTAATCGCTTATTTTCTCCGGCAAGCCCCGCAAACGTAACTCGCCCGACTTTTTGTCGAATCGTACCTCGGTCGAATCGACGACGTGTTTGATCAATACGGCTATGTTCATAGACGCCTCCGTGAGGTCTAATAACTGGTACAGTAATTGTCTCATACAGCGACCGCCCCGCCGCAGCAGGGGGGCGGTCGCTGCCAAGCCCCATCGCCTTACTTGTACCGTTCCGGTGCCAGAAGGGTCTTGTAGGCGAAATGCTGGTTCATCCAATCAAGGAATTCTTCCCTGTTCTTAACGATTCTCTCAATCTCATGCTCATTGATATCCTGAGTCAGGATTTTCTCCATGCGGCGCGGTTCGACGTGATAGTGCCCGTATTTGATGCTTACTGTTTCGGCCATAACCTTCTCCTTTATGTGTTAGATACCCATCGCCTGAATGATCAGTTCGAGAATATGGACGGGTTCTATGGTGGAACCCGACTTTGTCTTCACTTCCGTGAACTGATCGAGACAGTGCGGACATGCTACAACGAGCTTTTCTGCACCGACCTCTTCAGCCAAGCTGAGCCGTTTAATCCCCACCTTGTAGGAAACCTCGGGAAGCAGCCGTTTGAAGCTGTTCAGCCCATTGCCACAGCAGTAATCCCATTGCGTTACGTGATCGTCGGCCTGGAAGTCAATCCCTTCGAGGGCTTGAAGGAGTTTGCGAGGCGCTTCCCAGGAAAGGGTGTGCTTGTTCAATGTACAGGGATCGTGATAGGTGGCCTTGATGGGCACGGGGTTTTTGAATACGATCTTTCCATCCTCGTACAACTTTCCGAGATAGTCGGTTAAGTAAACGACTTCGAAGGGGACTGTGAAGTACTTGGGGTACTCTGATACGAAGAAGACGAAGTCATGCGGGTTGACTATGACAACCGTTTTGGCTCCGGCACTTTTGAGGGCCTCGATGGTTTTTTTGCCGAATTCCAACCAAGCCTCCTTGTCGTTCTCATAGAGTTCTCCAAGGGTGGGGAAGGCCTTATTGAGGATGCCAAACTTGATGCCGGCTGCCTTGAGGATTTTCGCCGCATTTCTGGGGACATCGGTAGTCTGAAACGCGTTGAAATAATCAACAAAGAGCATCGTCTCGCCGCTATTTGGCAGGCCGAGGCCTTCCGCCCACTTCACATAAGCGTCGCCACCGCTAGCCTCACGGTCCAGATCCTCCCGGACGTACCGGACCACATCTTCCCAGTTGGTAGGCGGGGTATTCTGGGCCACGAGGTCTCTTCTCAGCTTGCGCACCAGATCCACGGTCGTGGTTGTCTGCCCGTAGAAGTCCCCGGTATACAGTGTGTTCGGGCAGCGGAGCTGGCAGGCCCCACATTGAAGGCACAGTCTGGATGCGTCCGCCATCTCGGAAAGGACCCCATGCCCTTCCGCCATGCCGAGGATGGCGGCGTGGAAACCGTAGGAACTCCCGTTCTCGTCACGCTCTTCGATGAATACCGGGCAGACGTCCCTGCAGAACTTGTGTCTGCAGGCGAAAACGGCGTAGCAGTCCCGGCGAAGTTCCGAAGTGACAGGCTTGCCATCCCCTAGCGGGGTATCGTAAATGCTTTTCTTGCTGATAAACTCTTTGGACATGCCGTCCTCCCTTTATTTGTTATATGCTTCATCAAGAAGGTATTTGCCGGGGTTCATGATGTTGTTGGGATCCAGCATCCGCTTGATGTCCTTCATCAGATCGAACGACCCTTCGGCAAGTTCCTGGCGGCAGGCGACTTCCACATCTCCGGCCCGCGTCCCCCCATGGCAGGCGGATATGCTTCCACCAGCCTCTAAAGCGACCTGGGCGATTTCGGCTTTCATCTTGACGAACGCCTGCCACATTTCAGGAGTCATATTCAACTCGGCCACACCAATATCAATTTCGGTGAGATAATCGCCATAGGGGCGGAATGGGTTGTTGGTATACATGAACATACCCCAGTCGTCGAAAATCCCGTCGTATTGAGCCTTGTACCTTGAAACAATTTCATGCCATTTCTTTCGTACCATCGGCAACTCGCTGTGATTGATGGCTGCATCTTCGCAGTGCCAACTCATCATTGACACATCTCCTGCAGCATTTCGTCCGTGATAAGTGATATGGTAACGGTCGTGCCTGGAAGCCCAATCCCCCTTGGAAATCGCGTCTC
The DNA here is from genome assembly GCF_018531165.1 of Geobacter grbiciae. Lineage (NCBI taxonomy): Bacteria > Pseudomonadati > Thermodesulfobacteriota > Desulfuromonadia > Geobacterales > Geobacteraceae > Geobacter > Geobacter grbiciae. The sequence goes on from NZ_JAHDIW010000013.1 coordinate 6,243, forward strand.
CGAGATAGACCCCATTATGACGGTCCACTGCAGTCTCGAAAACCTTCTCCCGTGCCGCGGCAACCTCAGCTTCCGTTCCATACAGAAGTGCCAGGACTACTGATTTTACCTTCTGGGGTTGTGGGATGTAGGCCTCATCATCTCGCCTAAGGAATTCGATCTTATGTGGATCGAAAATCAGCACGGCCGCCATCGTTTTCAGTCCGAGCATTTCCAAGTCGTATGCTAGCTGGTGCGATGCCTCGAAGGATTCAGTTCCGAAAAAGGCAGGACATTCCGCTTCAGGTTTTTTGCAGATATCGAGAGTGACCTCGGTTGTTACCCCCAACGTCCCCTGATGACCGATGAATAGGTCCTTCAGTCGGTACCCTACGGAAGATTTGCGAATTTACTTCCCTCCGCCTCCCCCGACTCGGATCACTTTTCCGGTGGGAAGCACCACCTCCATACTGATCACCAGGTCGGGTACATGACCAAACCCACCGCCGATCAGACTAAAACCGCCACTGCCAATCCTTCCGCCTATGATGGCGCACGGATATGATGCAGGATCATCCGGATAGAACAGACCAACTCTTCCCAGAACCTTGTTCAGTTCCATCATGCCGACACCAGGCTGAACGGTTGCTGTCATGTTAGCTTCATCGATCTCCAGGATTTGATTCATCCGCTTGATATCCAACAGGATGCCGCCACGCAGAGGGACAGCTCCGTCTGCTAGGCCAGTAGCGCCCGCCCGGGGAACCACCGGAATGCGGAACTCATTAGCGATCTTCATGATCTCGACCACTTCTTCCGTGCTCTGGGGCATCACCACCACGTCGGGGATGTGTTTTTCCCACTCGTGTAGAGGAAAAGGTGCCGGGACCGCCGAGCGTACCGCTCTGTGCGGCATGTCAAGAAAGACGAATTCTTTTCCAATAGCGGACTCCAATTTTGCTATTGCTTTGTCTGACAAATTACAGGCAGATGTTTCATTTCCCATACTCAGTTCTCCTTTATTCATGTCTAACTAGTAGTGCTTCTGGCTTCTGGAAGAGATCCTACGTAAATTTTCACTGCTTCATTCATTCTCCTTTCTAGTTTGTATTGAAAAACACTTCGCCCGCTCGTCAAAGTGTCACTGTCACTAAAAGTAACAGGAGAAATTGCCAAGAAAGACTTTAATGTTTCGATATAAAATCTTACAAATGCTGCCTGTGAGCAAAGGTTGTGCCCAAATGAATTTGCAAAACGTAATAGGCTGGTTTTATGCGGTTTTTGTCCTCGAGTTCAGCGGCGAAATAATATCAGATACCCCGCTGCTTGCGGCGGAGTGGTCCATTCTGGTTTTGCGTGATGCAGATATGAAGAGGTGATGCTGTATGGCATCACAAGTTACCTGGTGCATGTATCAGATAAATGTGTTCACTACATCAAAGAGTCTGTCGGACTCGCATAAATTTCAAAATACGGTATTCAAATTTTGCCCCTGAGCGCCCTTGGCAAATTTCTAATAACAGTCCGGCTCAAAATCGATGAAATTTAGCAAAATCGGCTTAGTCCGACAGACTCCTGGACACACGTCATGACGGATCGCCGCATAAAGCTAACCTGCCGCTTTTACAACAAAGTTCTGACATATTAGATAAGCCATCAAAGCAAGACGGATAGACTTTAGTCCCTTCCAGCTGTAGTTCTTCTGGCATCCACCTTGCTATTTAAAACAATGTATTGCACATACTCATCTTCGGAAAGGAAGGCCGCAACATGGATGCAAATGTCAAGAGGATGCTCGAGAAATACGGAATCACAGCAGAAACATGGCAGTTTCTGAACAAAGAGAAGGAGATGTACATTGATGGCGCATGGTCACATGCAGAATCAGGGGAGACGATTGATGTCATTGAACCCTCCACAGGAGGATTCCTCACACGGATACCGAGTGCCACCTGCGGCGATGTAGACCGGGCTGTTCTTGCCGCCCGTTCCGCCTTTGAGGACAGTGAATGGTCCCGGCTTAAACCGAACGAGAGACAGAAACTAATCCATCGTCTGGCAGACGCCCTAGAGGAGCATGCACAGATCATCGCTGAAATCGAGACGATCGATAACGGAAAGGCGCTTCAGGGTTGCCTTGATTACGATGTATTGGGGGCGGCAGACCTGCTGCGTTACATGGCCGGCTGGGCTACCAAAATACAAGGAACGACCCGTTCAACATCGCTCCCAGGTGAGAATTTTGCTTGCACCCTGAAAGAGCCGATCGGCGTCGTTGCAGCCATCGTTCCCTGGAACTGGCCGTTGAACATGGCTATCTGGAAGCTCGCAGCTCCCTTGGCCGTCGGATGCACGATTGTACTCAAGCCAGCCCAGTTGACCTCCCTGAGCATGATCTTTTTTGCCTCACTGTGCGAAAAGGTCGGGATACCGAAGGGAGTGGTGAATATCGTGACCGGCTCCGGTAGCGCAATTGGCGGCTATCTGGCGAGCCACCCCGAGGTTAACAAGGTTTCCTTTACCGGATCCACCGATGTAGGACGCGAGGTCGGCCGGTTCGCGCTGCAGAACATGGCCCGCATGACCCTGGAACTCGGTGGTAAATCGCCGATCCTCGTCTTCGCGGATGCAGATGTGACGACAGTTGCCGAAGCCACGCGCTGGAGTATTTTCTACAACTCCGGCCAAATATGCAGTGCCGGTTCACGGATGTACGTGCACAAGAGTATCTATGAGAAGACCCTGGAGGCACTTGCTTCAGTGGCGCAGAGTATCAGGCTGCGTCCTGGCCTCGATTGCGATTGCGAAATGGGTCCGGTCATTTCCAGGAGTGCTCAGGAGTCGATCATGGGGTACATCAGGAAAGGGAGCGAGGAGGGAGCACGCCTGATTTGCGGTGGGCATGCATTAGATGGTCCCGGTTTCTTTGTAGCACCGACCGTCTTTGCGGATTGCCGGAACGATATGACCATCATGCGTGAGGAAATATTTGGTCCAGTGTTGTGCGTCGCCCCGTTTGAGGATGAGAACGAGGTGATCCGTTTGGCTAACGACAGCATCTACGGATTGGCGGCGAGTGTCTGGACGAAGGATGTATCGAGGGCCATCAGGGTGATAACGAGGCTCAAGGCGGGCTCCGTTGGCGTCAATTGTCATGATCCGGACGACAATTCAATGCCGTTTGGAGGGTATAAGCAGTCTGGTTTTGGCAAGGACCGCGGGACGGAACAACTGGAACACTTTTTAGAAACCAAAACTCTTATATTCAAGGTTGACTGACCTTTCAGGAGGAAGGTCTAAGTCGATCCCTGAGTCACTTTAAGCCCCTCGACTCCGCTCAGCATCAGCGTTGTGCTGAGCGGAGTCGAGGGGCTCTGTTCCAAAATGAACTGTCCCCTCAACAAGTTTGTTGAGGGGACAGACCTGTTGACCCGGAAGAGGCACACTACCCCTTAACTGTTCATTGAGAAACCGCAGAAGGAGCTTCATGATGTTGAAGCCGCGGCAGTGCTGCTCTGACAAGAGAATAAAATTAAGCAAAAATTGCGTGTTAATCTGAAGGAGAAAAAGTATGGACTTGAACAATTCTGAGCGGCTTGATGTGTCTGCTCCTCAGTCGAGCAAAGTGAAACAGTTCTTATCAGAGCTAAGACCGGACAACTGGGGCTTGCTTTTCGCTGCCTTTTCATCGGCCTACGCGATCGGACTTCTCGCCATGATAGTACTGCCGTTCATGATCAATGCGACCATGAATGGATTGAAACTTGATGAGTCAAAGGCAGGGATGTTGGGAACAGCTGAGTTCCTGGGCGTTATGGTTGGTACTCTGGCCATGGCGCCGTTCATGGGGAAAATACCACGTCGAAGAGTTGCTCTGGTGGGAGCCTGTCTAGCGATCATAGGAAACGTTGTTTCAATGTTTCTAGGGTCGTTTGACAGTCTACTGGTTCTTAGACCAATTGTTGGTCTGGGCTGTGGTCTGGCCTTGGCAGTGGGAAATGCCACAGTTGCGTCGGCGGAAAATCCCGAAAAGTTGTCTGGGCAGATGTCCACGCTGTTTGTTGCCTTGATGGTCGCAGCAATGTGGTCATTTGCTTACGTCAGCGAACATTGGGGATATGCGGGAGTCTATGGTGCGTTGGCCGTCTGTATGCTAGCCGTTGTCGGATTCCTTTTCAAGCTCCCCCAGCACACAAAGGCGGAACCGCATTCTTCTGCGGATCACCCGCATGCTCACCAAGGTCTGTTCTCCAAAGCATCTATCTTCATGCTTATAGCCATTTTCTCATTTGCTCTACGCGATACGATGAGTTGGGCGTTTACAGAACGTATAGGTTTATCCGCAGGATATAAGGACTCTGAGATCGGAACTCTCTTATCAATTCAATCCGCAATCGGGCTTGTTGGTCCTATTGTGGCGTCGGTTGTTGGTTCACGTTATGGTCTGAAGATCCCTGTACTCATAGGGATCGTCTCGACCGGCATGTCGACCTTTACAATCCTGCAGTCTTCCAACGCAAAGATTCCCTATACGTGTGGTGTTATGGGGATTTCCATTGCCTATTTTTATGCATTGGCTTATCTGACAGCTCTGGCCGCCGAGTTGGATGCTCAGGGTCGAGTTGTGGCTGCTTCAGGTGGGTTCCTCGTCGCAGGCGTCGCAGTTGGCCCAGTAGTGTCGGGGTATCTGATCACTCATGGGGGATACGCCCTGTGCGGTTGGGTGAGCGTTGCTTTCGTGCTGCTCACGCTCACCATGGTTTCTGTTCCCTTGGCATCATTGAAACAGAAGGCGAAGGTGCCGAAGGTGTGCAGTCAGGTCGACGTTGCTTCGCCAACCTTCTGATATTTGATGTCGAAAGTAGATGGCTCCGGAAGGGCGAAGTGAGCATCTTCTTCCCCAAGCTGTGCTTTCATCGCTTTATCAAGTGGCAAAACCCCATATAAATGGAGGGCAGGGAGAGATGACCTTGAAAAACATACTTGTTCATGTGGACTCGAATGCTGGATCAATGGCAAGAATCGATTTAGCTACATCATTGGCTCGACGTAGTGATGCTCGATTGGTTGGCGTGTTCGGACAGCGGACCCATGCAGATCATGTGGGAATCATCGTCAATTGGCCCCCCGAGGAGTACACTGCGTCTGTTGAACTTGCAAGGGAAATGTTCGTGCGGGCTACTGCAGGGCTGCTGAATTCAGACTGGCATGACATCAATAGAGGTAGTGAACGCGAGGTTTTGAAGCAGATAACGGACTATTCGCGTTATGGCGATCTTATGGTTTTTGGTCAGCAGACTAACTATATGGATGATATTGTTCCACAGCAGTTAGCTGAGGAAGTGGCAATCTCTTCTGGGCGCCCAGTGCTGGTCGTTCCGCGCAGCGGTGACTTTCCGAATATCGGCCGTCGTCCGCTAATCGTCTGGAACGGGTCGCGGGAGTCGGCTCGTGCTCTCAATGACTCTCTGGCTTTAATAGAGAAGGGGGCCGATGCAATTCTGTTATCTCTGGCCAACACTGACGATGAGGCGCGACAAGCCAGCATTGAGGTGGAGCGCCATCTTGCTTGCCATGGGATCTCAGCCCAAAAAGAGGTCTATTCTAAATATAGTGAAGGAACTTGGGAATTAATTCTTAATCTCGTAGCGAATTCCGGCGCCGATTTGCTAGTCATGGGGGCGCATGAGCATATTGGATTCCCATTTGTCAGCTGTGATGTGGTTCACAAGGAAGCACCTATCCCAGTATTAACATCCAGTTAAAGATGGAAAGTTGGCTAATATCATGTCAGGCGAAAACAACCAATGGACATGGCCTGGAATCGAAGCTTTTGGGGTTCGCCTCGGGTGGAAGGGGATATGGGGAATCACATCCCAACATCCTGGATCAAAGGCTACATCGAAACGAGAAAGAAATGACGTAATGGTAATGATGTCGTTGACTGTCCGCAAGGCTTGAAAAACTCATTCTTGCGTAGGGGAAGTCTTTGCCGTTGACAGCAGCCTTTACAGGGGGGGCGATGCTTGACTTTATATTCACATCACGTTTTTCCGTTCCTTTTTTTATAGCTCTCTATGGGGTGTGTCTGCTTGGGATGAGGCTGTTACTACTCGAACACGCCGACATGTTTATGAATTTTTTGCTTGTGTTGTTCTTTAGTGGTACCGCCATATTGACTTGGGTGATTGATATTACTTAAGTGCAAATTAATTTAATACAAAGGCACCATGGCACAAAAAGGTCAAAACCATTACAAGGTGCTGAGAATATCCCTCTTATCCCTTGGAGTGAGTAAGAACAAATGTTTGCATTCTCTCTGTCTCTGTGCCTCCTTGGGAGAACTCAAGATGATTAAACTTGAGCGAAGCTCTGCCGGAGAAGTTTCCTTGGTTTGACGGTTCCGAATTATGACAGGGAGATGGAACACGAACTATGAAGAAGAAAGATAAACCCATTTCTTTGATTAAGTCGGTCGACCACGCTTTCGAGCTCTTGGAACAGTTCCGGGGTGATGTCAGCGAGCTGAGCCTGAGTGAGCTGGGGAGGCGTCTGCAACTCCACAAGAACAACGTGTTCAGGTTGCTGGCTACCCTCGAATCCCGCAGGTTCATCGAGTATAACGCCAGTACCGGCAGTTACCGGCTCGGCCTCAAGGCCTTTCACCTCAGCCGGATGGTTGCCAGGCAGATGAGACTCGTCAGTCGAGCGAGACCCACCATGGAGGCCATGGTCAGGAAATGCAACGAGACGGTCTGCCTGACGGTTTTGAGAGAATTTTCCGTTATCTGTCTAGATGGGGTGGTGTGCACCCAGCCGGTACGGGTTGTGCCGCCAATCGCTATAAGGCTTCCCGCCTATTGCACGGCAGCCGGGAAGGCGCAGCTGGCCCACTTTCCGGGAGACAAGTTGGTGAGGTATATTTCAGAGCATCAGCTTAAGCGGAACACGCCCTATACGATTACCGATCCTGCGAGCTTTCTCGAGTACCTTCAGCAGGTGAAGCAACAGGGATATGCCGTCAGTCGGGAGGAGATGGAAGTGGGTGTTACCTGTGTTGCTGCACCTGTCCGCGATTACAGTTCCAATGTAGTCGGGGCCGTTGTCCTTCCCGGGCTAATCACGCGGTTTAGCGCCAAAAGGATCCACAAGGAACTCATTCCGCTTACGAAAAAAGGCGCTGAGGAAATATCCGGCCATCTCGGTTATTTTTGAAGCGTCTCATGATTGATGGAATGAATAGATAAGCTGTGCTATGCCTGAGGGGGCAGGGGAGGGAGCTATGTACGATCGTCAGGAGATTTACCTCAATGGAGCCTGGACCACGTGTTCGACCGGGGTGTTTATTGAGGTTGTCAATCCTGCGACAGAGGAGGTCATGGGGCAGATCCCCTCCTGCGGAGAGACGGATGTGAAGTGGGCGGTGGCGGCTGCCCGGGACGCCTTCGAGGGGTGGGGGAGGATGCCAGTTGAGCTTCGCCTCTCCTTCCTGCGGAAGATCCACGAGGGGATGGTTGCCCGCAGCGAGGAGATTGCGCAGACCATAACGGCGGAGTTGGGTATACCGATCAAGCTCTCCCGGCGGATCCAGGCGGGGCTTCCCATCGCCGTCATGGAGAGCTACGTGAAGCTTCTTGGCGAATACCCATTTGAGGAGCGGATAGGAAACTCGCTCGTTCTCAAGGAGCCGGCGGGTGTGGCGGCCTGCATTACCCCATGGAACTATCCCCTCCACCAGGTGATCGCCAAGGTGGCGCCGGCCCTGGCTGCCGGCTGCACTATCGTCCTCAAGCCGAGCGAAGTGGTGCCGCTCTCCGCCTTTATCCTTGCGGAGATCATCCACGAAGCAGGGCTTCCGGCAGGGGTCTTCAACCTAGTGAGCGGTTACGGCGAACCAGTGGGGGAGGCCATGGCGAGCCATCCCGGCGTGGACCTGATCTCGTTTACCGGATCGGTACGGGCAGGCCTTTCGGTCTCCAATCTAGCGGCGGCAACCCTCAAGCGGGTCGCCTTGGAGCTTGGTGGCAAATCCGCCGCCATCATTCTCGACGATGCCGATCTCGCTGCGGCGGTCAAGGGTACGGCGGCCAGCTCTTTTGTGAACTCCGGTCAGACCTGCAGTGCCCACACCCGCATGCTCGTTCCCGAGTCTCTCTACGATCAGGCCGCTGCCCTGGCAGTGGAGGTCGCCGCCACCTATGTTCCGGGGGACCCCCTCTCGGAGCAGACGCGGCTCGGCCCTCTGGTATCTGCACGACAGCGGGAACGGGTCCTGGACTACATCAGAAAAGGAGTGAATGAAGGGGCAGAGCTTCTCTGCGGCGGAACCGAGCCACCAGAGGGACTTGAGCAGGGATACTACGCGAGGCCAACCGTTTTCGGCCGGGTCACCCCCGACATGACCATCGCCCGGGAGGAGATCTTCGGGCCGGTCCTCTCCATTATGACCTACCGGGATGAGGACGACGCCGTGCGGCTCGCCAACGACACCATCTATGGACTTGCCGGCGGGGTGTGGTCTGGCGAGGTGAAACGGGCCGAAGGGGTGGCCAGACGGCTTCGTACCGGCCAGGTGGAAATCAACGGTGGCGCCTTCAACATCCTTGCCCCCTTTGGCGGCTACAAGCAGTCGGGCCACGGCCGGGAGCTGGGGAAATACGGACTCGAGGAGTTCCTGGAGATCAAGTCGATCCAGTTCAAGTGAGGGGAAAGGGGGGGCCTTCGCCTTCCGGTAGAGGGTCGAACGGGAAACCTCCAATTTCCTGGCTGCGTATTCCGGTCGAAAGTGACCACGATTCCGTTGTGATCGCGAGCGCGATTCCGGAGCGATGGCGACTGGCATTCCGCTGGCAATGCGACTGCGATTCCGGAGAAAGGCGACCGGCAAAAGTGATGTAGTCGCGAGGTAACTCACCGGGTATCCTCCATCCTTCATTTCACACTGAGGGGGACGAGATGCCGAAAGAAAGTGTTGCCATGCGAAAGATTCGAGAGATGCTGCGCCTTGCCTGGGCCTGTGGCCAGAGCAGGCAGGCAATAGCAAGCAGCTGCGGAGTCTCAAAGACCACCGTCGCCAAAACCATCGGCCGGGCTTGTGTCGCCGGCCTCTCCTGGCCCCTGCCTCCACTTGACGACGAAGTCCTGGAAAGACTTGGAAGAACTCAAGATGATTAAACTTGAGCGAAGCTCTGCCGGAGAAGTTTCCTTGGTTTGACGGTTCCGAATTATGACAGGGAGATGGAACACGAACTATGAAGAAGAAAGATAAACCCATTTCTTTGATTAAGTCGGTCGACCACGCTTTCGAGCTCTTGGAACAGTTCCGGGGTGATGTCAGCGAGCTGAACATGAGTGAGTTGGGGAGGCGTCTGCAACTCCACAAGAACAACGTGTTCAGGTTGCTGGCTACCCTCGAATCCCGCAGGTTCATCGAGTATAACGCCAGTACCGGCAGTTACCGGCTCGGCCTCAAGGCCTTTCACCTCAGCCGGATGGTTGCCAGGCAGATGAGACTCGTCAGTCGAGCGAGACCCACCATGGAGGCCATGGTCAGGAAATGCAACGAGACGGTCTGCCTGACGGTTTTGAGAGAATTTTCCGTTATCTGTCTAGATGGGGTGGTGTGCACCCAGCCGGTACGGGTTGTGCCGCCAATCGCTATAAGGCTTCCCGCCTATTGCACGGCAGCCGGGAAGGCGCAGCTGGCCCACTTTCCGGGAGACAAGCTGGCGAGGTTTCTTTCAGAGCAAAAGTTTGAGCGGAACACGCCCTATACGATTACCGATCCCGCGAGTTTTCTGGAAAACCTTCAGCAGGTAAGGCAGCAGGGGTATGCCGTCAGTCGGGAAGAGCTGGAGGTGGGTGTCACCTGTGTAGCGGCTCCTGTTCGCGATTACAGTTCCAATGTTATTGGGGCGGTGGTTCTTCCCGGGCCGATCACACGCTTTAGCAACGACCGGCTAATCGAGGAGCTCATTCCACACGCGGTTAAAGGGGCTGCGGAAATATCCGGTCATCTCGGGTATTGCTGAAACCGGTTCCCTCGTCACGTCGAAACAGCGATTTCCGGACGGACACTATGGCAGGAGAGGGAAAATGAGGAGAGCACTTATCGGATTGTCGGTGTTCCTGGCTGTGATGAGCGGGTGTACCCGAAACGAGGAATTGCTGAAAAGAAGCAGCATAACGACCAGCTCTGATGTCTTTCGTGAAGTCCCATTGGAGGAGAAGGTCTCGTCGGGCTATTCGAAGCTGACCATTTATTCTTCCGTGAAGACGCCAAGGCCGGGCGACAGATTGTTCGGCAATTCGAAGCTCGGCACGTCTGTTTATGTTTTGCTTATTAATATTGATGGTCAAACTGAACGGATAAATGGAATAGTAACGGAAGATCGCTCCAGCAAATTCAATGACCCAGAAGCGGGAGTGGGAATACGATATATTTTCGAGAAAAAGGTACTGATACGCAGTGGAAGGCATAATGTAATCATTGCGGGTCCTGAAGATGGCATTGCCGTTGAGAAGGTAATAAATTTGGTAGATGGCACTGACAACTTCTTCCTACTCAAACCGAAGTATGGCGGAGTAGCAATCAGGAAGAAACCAAGTGTTTATGGAAGTGGGCCCCGTTTTACCAATGGAATAAGAGGATTCGATACCTTCTTCAACGGCAGATACATGTAAGAACTATTTTAGTCGTCTATTAAAAGTATAACTATTTGATGTTATGGATATAAATTCCAATTACTGGGTGATAAAATCGCCAGAAATCGAATCAACACTCTCAATATCTGGTGATTTCATGAAAACCCAAAACAAGCACTTCCTGCTGAAGCACTTGGGACACTGGAAACCTTCTGGCCAGCGGGCATCCTCACACCTCATTTCACCCCTCAGGCTGTCTCACGAGCCCCGGCCACCTCAAACTGGAACTATGAATTCTTTCGCAATACTTTCGCAGGTTGGGCTGAACTTTAAAGAAATCCACTGTATTTATCTGGACGAATACCACAGGGGAGTTGGATTCAGTTGATTGATTTTGTTGACCTTTATTTGTTTCAAAGTGAAACGGCATAATTGGGCTGGCTGATTCGAATCCCGTTTCCCGCTCCATCGATTTCAGTATGTTAGCTCCGGCTTTCGCAGGCACTTTCGCAGGCGACCGGAGCTAACGTTTTTTCAAGGCGGGGTATCGGGCCGATTGTGGCCGGATACCCCGCCTTTTGTTATTGCTGTTTTTCCTGTTCTGCTTCGACCGGGTTACGAGCGGTTCTTCGCGGCAAGAAAATCTTCCCCGAAGTAGCGAAGGATCTCCTCCCGATCTGGCCCATGCGTCTCTCCGTCAACGTTTGGTCACTATAAAAGAAATTGAAAATCGTTGTCAACTGGAAATGTGTTAGAAAATCTGTTTCAGGCAGGTCTGGCCATGCAGCAACAAGCAGTGGTGAGATTTTTAGAGACGTGGGTTGGTGGGTATGGCACTCTGTGGAGATGATCACAAGGTATTACTTTCGAGAATAAACCGGATTGAAGGTCAGATCAGAGGCATTCGCAAGATGGTGGAGGACGACCGGGACTGCCTCGACACTTTGAAGCAGATTGAAGCCACGAGTGGTGCTATCCGTTCCCTTGGAATGGTGATTCTGGAAGATCACCTGAAAGGATGTGTCTCGAATGCCGTCAGAGACAAGAGTGACAATGATGAGCTCATTCATCAAGTGATCGAAATTTTCAACAAGTCAGCAAGTAACGTACTGAGAAGACCCCACTATGACAACAACAAGGCTGATCTCCAACGCAAGACAATGGGCGCGTGCAATCAAACAGGATGTGCATGCAGTCTGGCTTGCCGCCCGGGACCCGCGCACACCTTGGTTCGCCAAGGCTCTTGCTCTGGTCGTAGCTGCCTATGCTGTGTCACCCATCGACTTGATTCCGGATTTTATCCCAGTGCTCGGCTACCTGGATGATCTGGTGATCGTGCCGCTCGGCATCCTGCTGGTTGTCCGGCTGATACCGCGCGAAGTAATGGAGGAACACAGAGACGCAGCATCCAAGGCCACCGAACGGCCAGTCAGCCGCTTGGCGGCCGCCACGGTCATTACCGTTTGGATCGCTTGCGCTCTGTTTTTTGCCAGAATGTTCATGTGAGGCCGCAGGTATGTCTCCACTTGCCTCACCATTTATCTTATTGAGATTTTTCCCCGAAAAATCAACGCAAGAGTACTCATGTTCATAAAGACCCTGGGGCTGTTCGTTCTGACGGCTCTCGCCGAGATTCTCGGCTGTTATCTGCTGTACCTCTGGTTGAGGGAAAACGTTCATTGGCCGGCATGGCCATCATCATGTTTGCGCCGCGCCAGGTATGAGGCCGCCGCAGAAGGGAAGCCGCAAATGATCTATGTGGATGGTATTTGCCCTGCTGCCGATCGGAGCCTTTCTGCTGCTACGGTTTATTTGACGGTGTAACGTCTTGATTCAACCCCATGGCCGAAGAGGGGGGCGGTCTGATCATGCGCTGGCTGCCTGCATGAGAATTCAGGCGTACCAGTCGGCACGGGTCAAGGGCTGTCCGCTTTTCCCCTTGTCCGGTTTCAGCAGCAGGGCCTGGTAGATGTTGATTCGATTGCAGTCGAAAGCATGGGCGGAGCCTGCCATGTAGAGGCGCCAGACGCGGAAAGTTGTCGCGCCGGCAGCGATGATGGCTTCCGTTGCCGCGGCGTCCAGACGTTTTATCCAGTGGCGCAGGGTAAGGGCATAGTGTTCCCGCAGGCTTTCCAGGTCGCGCGCTTCAAAGCCGGCCGCGGCGGCGGCGTGGAGCGTGACGTCGACCGGCAGCAGTTCGCCGTCCGGAAAGACGTAGCGGTCAATGAACGAGTTGTCGTCGTCGGGACAGTAGCCCTGACCGGCGGCAATCCCATGGTTGAGAAACGCCCCGCCGGTTCCGAGAAGCCGGAAGGCACGGGCGAAGTATTCCTCAAGGCGCGCTTTTCCCACGTGCTCGAACATTCCGACACTCACGATCTTGTCGTAGATTCCCAGCCCCTCCAGTTCCCGGTAATCCTTTACCTCCACTCGACAGCTATCTTCCAGTCCGGCGGCCCGGATGCGCTCGCCGGCCAGTTCCGCCTGGGGACGGCTGAGGGTTATGCCGTGGGCCTTAACGCCGTAATTGCGTGCGGCATGGAGCACCAGCCCACCCCAGCCACAGCCGATGTCCAGCAGCCGTTCTCCCGGTTTCAGTCTCAGTTTGCGGCAGATGTAGTCGAGTTTTCGCTCCTGGGCAGCGTCGAGTTCATCGCTGGTGGACGTGAAATAGGCGCAGGAATAGACCATCCGTTCGTCCAGCCAGAGGCGGTAGAAGTCGTTTGAGACGTTGTAATGAAAGGCAATGGCCTGGCTGTCCCTTTTTTTACAGTGCACGGACCCGGACAGATGCGCGGAGGCGTGGTCGGAACGTGACGGCTTTGCCGCTGCCGGGAGGGTGAAGAGGTCCCTGCCCATGCGGAACCGGTCGAGAATCCCCCAATGGAGACCCATGAGATAGTCACCGAGGGCAAAGGCCGCGACCACGTCCCCTTCGATGTCGAAGTCCGTGCGGACGAACGCCTCGCCGAGGGTTATCTGGCTGGGATTCAGGAACATTCCGCGGAGGACGCCGGGGTGGTTGAGTACCATGGTGAAGCGGGGCTTCTCTTCGGCCTTGAGAAGCGTGCCGTCCCAGAGGCGAACTTCGAAATCACGCGGATGATACCCTGCCAGCACTTTTTCCAGAAAAGAGAGGGCTGCAACGGCGTCCTCGCCCGCGCGGTGGGGACTTTCGAGTACCATATGGTTTCCGGGCATATTTTCCTCCTTGAAAATATGTCTCTGAAATTAAATTGTAATGGGGTTTTCGGAGTACGCAACTAGGGGGGCGGCAAGCACTCCCCGACTGCTGTGGTAGCGGATCCTCCGCTAAACAATCATAGAGATATTTTTGCTTGACAGATAAAAAGTAAAATAGTACTTTTATACCAAATTATGGATTTGACCGGTTGGTGGGACGCTGCCGGCCGGCGGGGCGAATGGTTGCGGGGCTGAAGTTATCGAACAAGGGTAAAGATCGTGGAGGTTTCTATGAAAGTACTCGTATGTATCAAGCAGGTTCCGGACATGGAGTCGAGGTTCAAGGCCAACAGCTCAGGGAACTGGTATGACGAAGCAGATCTGGCCTTCAGGATGAATGAGTACGACGAATATGCCGTCGAGCAGGCCGTGCAGCTCAGGGAGCAATTGGGCGACGCCGCCGATGTGACCGTGCTCTCGATCGGCCCCGACAGGGTGGTTGAGGCGCTCAAGAAGGCTCTCGCCATGGGGTGCGACCGGGGCGTGCATATCCAGGATCCGGCCGTCTCTCTCAAGGATCCCTGGCAGATCGCCTCGATCATCGCCACCTATGCAAAAGACAAGGGCTTTGATCTGATTTTCACCGGCATGCAGTCCCAGGACCGGGGCTCGGCCCAGGTGGGTGTGGCGGTTGCCGAGCAACTCGGTTATTCCTGCGCCACGACCCTGGTCGGCTTCTCCTTTGCCGACGGGGTTGTCACCGCCAAGCGGGAGCTCGAAGGGGGCCTTAAGGGGGTGGTGAAGCTTAAGACGCCGGCGCTGGTCACCTGCCAACTGGGTCTTAACGTTCCCCGTTATCCGACCCTTCCCAATATCATGAAGGCGAAGAAGAAGGAGATCGCGGCCATTCCGGTGGTGGACGTCCTGAAGGAAGAGGCCCTGGCTGCCACGGCCAGCGTTTATCCCCCGGCCAGGAAAGGGGGCGGCATCGTTCTGGAAGGGGACCTGAACGAAATGGCAGACAAGCTCCTCGGCATCCTCAAAGAAAAAACGGCAGTAGTGAGATAGGGGGTAAGCATGAAAGCGCTACTTGTATGCGAATACCGTGAAGGAAAGCTCCTCGAAACAAGCTATGAACTGGTTACCTTTGCCGAGAAGCTGGGGGCCGAGAAAGCGATGGTCCTGATCGGGAGCGAGTCCGAGGCTCCCAAGGTCAACGGCACGGTCTACCTGGCCGATGCCGGCAAATATGGCGAGTACAACCCGGATGTCCACAAGAAGATCGTCCTGGCGGCGATTGAGCGGGAAAACCCCGACTACGTCGTCTTCGTCCATTCGTCCTTCGGCTGGGACCTTGCTCCCCGCGTTGCCGCTAGCCTGAAGGCGGGTCAGGTTTCCGAGATCGTTGACATCGTTGACGGCAAGTTCGAGGTTGGGGTCTGCAATGCCAAGCTTCGGCGCACCGTGGCCCCCAAGTCGGGAAAGGCCGTTCTGACCATCCAGGCCGGGGCCTTCAGTGCTGCCGCCGCTTCCGGGGCTCCGCAGCTGGAGCGTATCGAGCCCGCCGATGGCGCTTCCGCCCTGGAGTTTGTGGGCTATGAGCCGGCGGAGAAGAAGGACGTGGATCTTACCCGGGCCGAGATCATCGTCAGCGCCGGCCGTGGTGTAGGAAAAAAAGAGAATGTGCCGGTCATCGCAGCCCTTGCCAAGGCCATGGGTGGCGAGCTGGGGGCAAGCCGTCCGGTGGTGGATGCCGGATGGGTCGAGCATAGCCACCAGGTGGGGACCACGGGACAGACGGTCAGTCCGAAGCTCTACGTGGCGTGCGGCATCAGCGGCGCGATCCAGCACCTTGCCGGCATGAAGAAGTCCGATTTCATTGTTGCCATCAACAAGGATAAGGATGCCCCCATCGGCGAAGTGGCGGACGTGCTGGTCGTTGCCGATGTGCTCCAGTTCGCGCCGGCCTTGACGGCAATGCTTCAGAAGTAGATCGGAAACAGCAGATTGAATAATACGGAGCAACGGAGAATAAGCTGCAGATATGCTTGCCATTGGTAAACGTGTCTCTAAATAAGTAAAAAAGTACCAGGTTACATGTTTAATTGTTGGAACTAGCCGAATATAAAGCATTCTTTACGAAATAACGGAATGAGGAGGAAGGATAATGAGCACTGCACCGCATCGCTGGACAATGACTGCCGTGGGCGAGCCCATGGTGAAGGCGGATTTCGACGCGGCTCCGCCGTCTGACAATGAAGTGGTGGTTGAGGTTGCCGGATGCGGGGTATGCCATACCGACTTGGGCTTCTATTATGATGGCGTGCGGGTCAACCATGGCCTGCCGTTGACCCTCGGCCACGAAATCAGCGGCCGGGTGGTTGCGACGGGCAAGGGGGCGGAGGCCTGGCAAGGGAAGGCGGTGCTGATTCCGGCTGTCATTCCCTGCGGAGTCTGTGACCTCTGCCTTTCGGGGCACGGCACCATCTGCCGCACTCAGCAGATGCCGGGCAACGACATTCAGGGAGGGTTCGCCACCCACATCAAGGTGCCCGCCCGGGGGCTCTGCCCTGTTGATGAAAAGAAACTTGCCGCGGCCGGCTTTGAACTGGCGGACATCTCTGTGGTTGCCGACGCCGTGACTACTCCGTACCAGGCCGTTGTCCAGGCAGAGGTGCAGAAGGGGGATCTGGCCATCGTCATCGGTATCGGCGGGGTAGGGAGCTATGCCGTGCAGATCGCCAACGCCATGGGCGCCACGGTCGTTGCCATCGATGTGGACCAGGCCAAGCTGGACAACATGGCCAAGTATGGTGCGAGCCTTACCATCAATTCGCGGCAGGTGCAGGGGAAAGATCTGAAGAAAGCGATCCAGACCTTCGTGAAGGAAAAAGGGCTGCCGCAAACCTGCTGGAAGATTTTTGAATGCTCCGGGACCGTCCCCGGCCAGGACACCGCCTTCGGCCTGCTGACCTTCGGCGCCACCCTGTCGGTGGTGGGCTTCACCATGGACAAGATCGAACTGCGCCTCTCCAACCTGATGGCCTTCCATGCCCGGGCTCTCGGCAACTGGGGCTGCCTGACCGAGCTGTATCCGGCAGCGCTGGACCTGGTTCTGGAGAAGAAGATTGCGTTGGCCCCCTTCATCGAGAAGCACCCCCTGGAGAAGATCAACGAGGTCTTTGAGGCAGCCCATGCCCATAAGCTGACCCGGCGGGCAATCCTGGTTCCCGGCAAGTAAAATCGTTGCCGCAAATGACCGGCGGGGCAGCAATGCCCCGCTGAACAATAATTAGCCTGATTGTTAGGAGGAAAGAGAATCATGAGCGAGAGCCCTCTCAAGGTATGGCTTGAAAAGGACGGCGCGCTGCTCCGTCTGCGTCTGGCCCGTCCCAAGGCGAACATCGTGGATGCCGCCATGATCGCGGCGCTGCAGGCGGCACTCACGGAACATCTTGCCAGTGCAAAGCTTCGGGCCGTGCTTCTGGATGCGGAAGGCCCCCACTTCAGCTTTGGCGCCAGCGTCGAAGAGCACATGCCCGAATCCTGCGCCGCCATGCTGAAATCCCTTCACGCGCTTGTAATCCAGATGCTGGAATGCCCGGTCCCTCTCCTGGTCGCGGTGCGCGGCCAGTGCCTTGGCGGTGGCCTTGAAGTGGTCGCCGCAGGCAACCTGATTTTCGCGGCCCCGGGAGCGATGCTGGGGCAACCGGAGATCAAGATCGGCGTTTTTGCCCCGGCAGCCTCCTGCCTTCTGCCGGAAAGGATCGGCAAGACCGCTTCCGAGGACCTCCTCTTCTCTGGCCGGAGCATCAGTGCGGAAGAAGGCTTCCGGCTCGGTCTGGTGACCGCGGTGGCCGAAGATCCCGAGCAGGCTGCGGTTGCCTACTTCGATGAGCACCTTGCAGGGCTCAGCGCCAGTTCGCTCCGGTTTGCCGTGCGCGCGGCGCGCATCGGCGTCCTCGAGCGGACAAAGACGAAGATAGCCGCAGTAGAAAAGCTGTACCTGGAAGAGCTGATGGCAACCCATGACGCCGTGGAAGGGCTGAACGCTTTCCTCGGCAAACGGCCCGCCGCCTGGCAAGACCGCTGAGTTCTTGTATAGAGTAGCAACAGGACGTACCACGTAGTAACTCCTTTTACTGGTGATTCAAGGGGCAGGACGCCATGCCTGCCCCGGTTTTTTCATATCCCCATCCACT
The DNA here is from genome assembly GCF_018531165.1 of Geobacter grbiciae. Taxonomy (NCBI): domain Bacteria; kingdom Pseudomonadati; phylum Thermodesulfobacteriota; class Desulfuromonadia; order Geobacterales; family Geobacteraceae; genus Geobacter; species Geobacter grbiciae. Next base: position 24,251 of record NZ_JAHDIW010000013.1, read on the forward strand.
GAGCACAGTGAATGGGTTTATTAGTATCTTTTAAAAATAATAGAACAGGGTTTTAAATTGGCAGATAACACAGTGCTGCAAACAGCTGTCATCGAGAAAGGAGCATCGAATGGGAACTCTCAGGTATGTAGCCTTGTTGGCCCTGCTTGCCGTCACGGCCTGCGCCGGTCCCCGGACCGCCGCCGGACCCGCGGAAGAGTACGTTGAGGTGGACAACCCGGCCTACACCATGTCCCCCAACGCCTCGCCCACCATGTGGGTGCCCCGCCGGTACGTTGAGAGCGGCATTCCCCGCGGCAGCCAACTGGTGAAAAAGGGGTACGAGGAGGTGGTCGGGAAGGGGGCTCCTGCCCCGGCTTCCCAGGTTGCAGCAGCGGTCTCGCCCCGGTTGCGCATCGCCGTTGTGCAGGCGGGGGGAAATGAGCTGGCGGCGGGGCTCGGCGAGAAGCTGAGGGGTGCCGGCTTTGCCCTCGTTGGCGAGCCGCGGCCGGAGGGAGCCCTTTCTGTGCCCGCATCCGTGGAGGAGCGCGGTGCCTATGTCCAGAGCCTCAACCGGAACCGGGAGTTCAATGCGGTCGTGTTCATCGGCCCCCAGAAGGGAGAAGGGGGCGGAAACCTCCTGGTGGCGGAGATGTATGACGGCATGGGTGGAATCCTCCTGCGCCGGATCGAGGTTCCCGCGGCGGCATCCGGCGCTCCCCTTGCCGCGTCCCTCGATGCCGTTGCCGATAAGGTCCGCGGAGTTGCGCGGCATATCCCGTGGCTCTGCGGGATTGCTGCGGTGGAAGGGGAGAAGGTCTACATCAACGCCGGGAGGGAAATCGGCATCGTAATGGGCCAACGGTTGCGGATCTACCGTGGCGGGAAGGGGATCAAAGGGCTGGGGTTTGACCCCGGAAGCAAGGTCGGGACCCTTGAGGTCACCGGTTTTGTGGGCCCCAACGGCGCCTACGGGATCGTCCGCGAAGGGGAGGGGGCCAGGACGCCCGATCTGGTGGGAAGCGAATACTGAAAGGGGGAGCAGGGAGCAAGCGCAGAAGTCGAATGTGTCATGGGAGTGCAACGGGAAAGTGAAGGTTTGCAGATCATCTCTTTTGTGTGGAGGAAACATGAAGAACAAGGGACTTACGGTTGGAATCTCCGCTTTGTTGCTGGCCGCTCCGGCCATGGCCGAGGAGTTGCCCCAGACCGTCGCGCCGGTCTACAACTGTGATTTTCAGCCAAACTGTGAAGTGGCCCCCGGCATCTACGGCAAGATGGCCTCGCCGGTCACCAGCAAATTCAACCTGAGCATCGGTGGCTACGTCAAGCTCGATTACGCGTACAACTCGGTCAACCTGGGGTCGAACGGCGCCCTGGGTACGCTTCAGAGGGGCATTCCCAAGAGCAGCTCCGTTGCCGGCCAGGAGGATCAGTCCATCTTCACCGCCCGGCAGTCCCGGATCTGGCTGAAGGTTGGCGGTCCCACCTTCCTCGGCGCCAAGACCAATGCCATCATCGAAACGGACTTCTACGGCGGAGGCGGCGCTTCCAACGAGACCGCCACCATGCGGCTCCGCCTCGCCAATGCCTCGCTGGACTGGGCCAATACCCAGCTGGTGCTGGGGCAGGCCTACGACATTTTCGGTCCGGCCACCGCCTCCACCGTCGATTTCGGCCAGGCGGCCATGACCGGCGCCCCGAACAATCCCAGGGTGCCCCAGATCAGGGTAACCCACCGGCTGAACCTCAATGACAAGAACGCCCTGCGGCTGGTCCTGGGGATACAGAATCCGGTTCAGGATACCAATACCCAAGACCTTCAGCAGCCAACACCAGGTAAAACATCCGACAGTTGGGGGGCAAAGGTCAACGTGGCCGGCCAGGCAATGCTCATCAGCAAAGCCCTCGGGGTCGCCCCGGGGTACTACGGCATGTCCATGAACTCGCTGACTGCCGGCTTCTTCGGCCTCTATGGCAATCAGGACGTGGCCGGAAACAGCAAGTCGGTGGATAGCTGGGGCTACGGCTTCTATACCTTCGTGCCGCTCCTGCCGTCAAAGGATGGTAAAAACCGCGCCATGACCGCCTCCTTCGAGGGGCAGGTTTACATGGCTGCCAATATGTATACCATCGGCGCCACGGCGGGAAGCGTGGTCGGTCCGACCGGCAACAAGACGGCTGCCAAGGGGTACGGCATCTACAGCCAGCTCATATTCTACCCGACCCAGGATCTGGGGATCACGGCCGGCTACGGGCGGAGGAATGCCTATAACTATGCGAGTTACAGGGGGATCGATAATTTCGAGAAATCCAACTCGGCCATCTATGCCAACGTCACCTATGACCTGAATGCCGCCGTCCGGTTTGCCGTCGAATACCAGAACATCAACACCCAGTACGGCAACGTTACCAACGGCACCGGCATCCTGGCGGGCACGGCGACATCAGGCACCGCAAACATCGGACGATTTGCCGCCTATTACTTCTTCTGATAAACAGTAAAACAGTGTTACAATGCTTGCATCTTTGCAAAAAATGTAATTTGTCCCCTCCCTCCTTGCGGGGGAGGGGCACGTTGCCTGTCTGGTGAAGGGGAGACCGGAAGAAGAGAGGAATACACCATGGCCCATGAAATGCGAGACAGCAGTTCGCGGGGGCTGCGCATCGATTTTCACGTCCACCTGGGGGAGTACGCCAGCCACAAACCCTGGGTGACGGAGTGGATACGGCAGTCCCAACCCGATCCCGCGGGATACGATGCGTACATAAAACGCTACAGCGACCCCGGCGCCTTCGAGGAGCTGCTGGCTGCCGAAGGGGTCGATTACGCCTGCGTCCTGGCGGAGTTGTGCCCGATAACCACCGGCATCTGCTCCAACGAGCAGGTGGAGGCCTTCTGCAAGGGGAGAACGAGGCTGATTCCCTTCTGCAGCATCAATCCCCATCTCACCACCGACCTGGGGAGCGAGCTCCGCCGCCTGGTGGAAACGGCAGGGTTTAGAGGCCTCAAGCTCTATCCCTCCTACCAGCATTACTACCTCAATGACCCGAGGGTCTATCCCCTCTACCAGGCTGCCCAGGAGCTGGGGATTCCGGTGCTGATCCACACCGGCTCTTCGGTCTTTAAGGGTTCCCGGATCAAATACGGCGATCCGCTCCATCTGGATGACGTGGCCAACGATTTTCCGGCACTGAACTTGGTCATGGCCCATTCGGGGCGTGGGTTCTGGTACGACCGGGCCTTTTTCCTGTCGAAGCTCCACGCCAACCTCTACATGGAAGTTTCCGGGCTCCCCCCCTCGAAGCTCATGACCTATTTCCCGGAACTGGCCCGCAATACGGACAAGGTCATCTTCGGCAGTGACTGGCCGGGGGCATCCCAGATACGGCGCAACATGGAGGCCATCGGCTCTCTCCCGCTGCCGGCAGAGGGGGTGGAAAAGATTCTGGGAGGAAATGCCGCCAGACTGCTGAATCTTTAATGACAGCGACAATGCCATGATTCATCCGCGCAAACTCAAGCTGCTGCTCGTTCTGATCCTGGTGGTCGCCACGGCCGTCGGCGCCCTCCTCTGGATCAGGCACACCACCAACGCCGTTCGTGCGGAAGCGCGGGAGCGCTTCTTCGAGCAGTACAACCGGCAGCAGTCCCTCATGGCCGAACTGGCCTCCCACACCCTGGAGGAGATGTTCTCCACGTTCCATCGCAACCTCGATCTGGTGGTGACGCTCTTCGAAGGGAAGGAGGTCACCCGCCGGAGGGCCGAAGAAGTCGGCGAACGCCTGAAAAAGATCTACGGCTCCCTCGCCTCGACCCCGGTCGTCGACCTCGTGATCTTTGACAGCCGTGGAACCGCCGTCGCCATAGAGCCGGCCGATCCGTACACCGTTGGCCGCAACTATGCCTGGCGGGACTACATCAAGTGGGCCAAGGAAAAGGGGAAGCCAGGGGAGATGTACCTGTCCCCCTTCACCCGCATGGAGGGGGGAAAGCGCCGGGGGTACAAGGCCCTGATCGTCGCCGAGGGGATCTACGGACCGCGGGGTGAGTTTCTGGGGGTGGCCAGTTGTGTCCTCGATTTCGAGAAGCTGGCGCGCAAGCACATCCTTCCCATCCGTGTCGGCACCCACGGCCGCGCCTGGCTTGCCGACATCAGTAGCAGGACCATGCTCGTCGCCCCGAGCGGCAGGCTTGTGGGGCGCAGTTTCGACGCGGCGTTTCTTCCCCGGTGGCCGCGCCTCTATAATCTTCTCGTCTCCGTGGAAGAAGGGAAACCGGGGAGCGGCTGGTACGACTACCTGGATGCCGAGATCCCCGATCAGCAGGTGCGGAAGCTGGGGAGCTACTATCCGTTCCGCATCGAGAACCGCCTCTGGGCAATGGGGATTTCCACCCCCGAACGGGAGGTGGACGAGCTCCTGTCCACGTTCATGCACCGACAGGAGGCCTTCGCTACCACCCTGCTGGTGACGGTTCTGGCGGGGGCAACCCTCTTGATGGGGATTCTCATGAACTGGAACCGGATCCTCTCCACCCAGGTCAACCATCACACCAAAGCCCTCAGTGAGGCCCATTCGCGGCTCGAATCCACTTTCGACGAGCTGCTGGTGGCGAAGAAGGTGGCCGCGGTGGGGCACCTGGCCCTGGGGCTGGCCCATGAGATCCGCAACCCCCTCTCGGCCATCCAGATGAACATGCAGATGATCCGGAAGAAAATCGCCCCGGCCGGCACGCTCAGGGAGAATTTTTCCATCGTGGAGGAGGAGATCCAGCGCCTCAACCGTCTGCTGAACGATGTTCTGGATTTCGCCCGCTCCCGGCCCCTGCGCCTTGAGACGGCGGAAATGGGCGGGATTGTCGACCGCCTGATGCAACTCATGGCGCAGCGCCTGGAGGAAGAACAGGTTCGGTCCGACGTCCGTATCGACTCGCCCCTGAACCTCGTCTGCGACCCCGAGCAGATTCATCAGGTGCTGCTGAACCTGGTCCTCAATGCCCTCGATGCCATGAACCGGACGCCGCCCGATGCTCGGTTGCTCACCATAACCGCCCAGAGCATGAGCGGGATGGCGCTGCTCAGGGTCAGCGACACCGGCGGGGGGATTCCGTCCGACAAGCTGGAGCAGCTCTTCGAGCCGTTTTTCACCACCAAGGCGTCCGGAGGCGGCTTGGGGCTCTCTATCCTGCAAACGATTGTCCTTCGCCATGGCGGATCGGTCTCCGTCGAGAGCGAACCCGGCCGGGGCGCCACGTTCACCGTGGCTCTTCCCCTCAGGGGACCCGCCGAGAAAGGGGATGGCCTGCAATGAGAACAATCCTGGTCGCCGATGACGACAGAGCCATCCGTCGAACCCTGGAGCTGCACCTTGCCGAGGTGGGGTATACGGTTCTCACCGCCGCCACCGGCAACGAGGCGGTCGACCTGGCCCTGACGAGGGATGTTGGCCTGGTGCTCCTCGATCTGCGGCTCTCCGGCATGGACGGTTTCGAGGTCCTGACCCTGATCAAGGAAAGAAAGCCGGCCCTGCCGGTCATCATGATCACGGCCTACGACGACATGCAGACCGCCATCGAGGCAATCCGTCTCGGGGCCATCGACCACCTGGGCAAGCCCCTCGATCTCGATCATCTCGACCAGATTATCGACAAAATATTCGAGATGAGCGCCCTTTCCCGGACCGGCGTCGCCTTCTGCGACTCCATTGACGCCCCCTTTGAGCAGAACATCATGGTGGGCCGCTCCCGGGCCATGAAGGAGGTTTACAAAACCATCGGCGCCATTGCCGACTTCCGGGCCACGGTCCTGATCCAGGGGGAGAGCGGCACCGGCAAGGAAATGGTTGCCCGTGCCATCCATTTCAACAGCAAGTTTCGCAACCGTCCGTTCATTGCCGTGGCCTGCTCAGCCCTCTCGCCAACGGTCCTCGAAAGCGAGCTGTTCGGCCATGAGAAGGGGGCGTTCACCGGGGCGTATCGAACCAAACCGGGGAAGTTCGAGCTGGCCCAGGGGGGGACCCTGTTCCTCGACGAGATATCGGAGATCAGTCCCGAGTTGCAGGTGAAACTGCTCCGCTTTATCCAGGAGCGGGAGTTCGAGCGGGTAGGGGGGATCGAGACCATCAAGGCCGATGTGCGCATTGTGGCCGCCACCAACAAGAATCTCCTCACGCTGGTCAACAGCGGCATTTTCCGCCACGACCTGTACTACCGCCTGAAAGTGGTCTCCATCGATCTCCCTCCCCTCAGGGAGCGCAGGGACGACATTCCCATCCTGGTGAAATTCCTGCTGGAAAAACTGCACTATGAGACCGGGAAGCGGGTGGACATCGTTCCCCTGGAGACCATGAACGCCATCCTGGCCCACCCGTGGCCGGGCAACGTCCGGGAGTTGGAGAACACGTTGCGGCGTGCCGTGCTCCTTTCGCACGGCTCGGTGCTGTCGCCCGAATCCCTGCACCTGGAAGAGGGAAGCGAGAGCGACAGCTTTCCCCTGGTGCTCAGGCCACTCCATGAGGTCGAGCGGGAGCATATCCAGAATGTCCTCGCCTTTACCCACAACGAGAAGAAGAGGGCGGCGGAAATCCTCGGCATTTCCCGGCCGACCCTCGACCGCCGCATCAAGGAGTATGGTCTGGAAGATTCGTAGCCCGTTCCGGTTTCACAAAAAAAAGCCCCCTATCCCGGGAAGGATACGAGGGCTCCATGACACAGCAATGCATTCTTCTACTTGGCCATGGCTTCAAACCCTGCCTGCTCGTCAGCGGGAAGGGGAATGCCCTCGGGTACGCTCAGGGGCACTTTACGCACCAGGGGCCATTTATCGAAAAAGGTGTTCAGGAAGAGGAGGGTCATCAGCAGGGCGAACTGCCCCGCCAGGATCCCCAGCGGCGGAACGCCCATGCCGAGGTCGTTGGCGCCGTAGGGGATCAGCTTGAAGGTTTTCAGCCAGATTACCCCATAGACCGTGCCGCCGATGAACCATATCGCTATCCTGCAGCATACCCTGGCGGCGGTATTGGGAACCAGCGCGGCGCTGGGGTAATCCTCGAACAGATGGTGCCAGGCCAGCATGAAGACGATCACCGACAGCTCCAGGGATGCCGCCACCGCATCCAGGGGCGGGCCGCTTACCAGGTTGAGGGGGGCGATGATCCCCTTTATGATCGACGGCATGACAAAGCCCGCGGCAAGCGCGATGGCAAAGCCGATGATCCCCATCAGCGGCTGCTTCCGGGTGAACAGCTTCATGGGGTAAAGCTCTCCCCCTTCAACGGGCATGATGGCAAAGATGACGTACGCCTGGCAGAATGCCGCGAATGCCGGCCAGTTGCCGAAGGGTGGGGCGACGATCTGCTGTCCGCCCAGGGAAAGCTTCATCCAGCTCGGAACGATCATCGCCATCCAGACGATGAAGGTCACCGCGATCCCCATGGCAATCACGCCGAAGCTCTCGACGGGCTTTTCGGCCTTTTCGGCAAAGGGCCATTTCTGCAGCAGGGAAACCAGCGGGATCTGGGCGATAATCACCGCCAGGGCATAGAAATTGGAGGCTTCCCAGGCTTCAAAGGCCATGGATACATCGGCGGCGGTCCGGGGGGTGAACATGATCGCCAGGCTGAACGGTTTCCACCAGATCCCCATGAAGCTGATAAGCGCCAGAAAGGCTCCTGCCCCCACCAGCCACCCCACGATGGTATAGTGGATGCCGGCCCAGGGCTGTTTTTCGGTCAAGGAGGTCTTGCCGTAATTCCCCATGACGAGGGTCAGCCAGATCCAGCTGTTGATGGCCGTCCAGAAGAAGGTTCCCCTGGCCACGGCGCCGATCAGCTGGCCGGCTTCCTTCGGTTCCGCGGCACTGAGGCCGGGGCCTGCGAGGATTCCGTACAGCGCCTTTACCGTGAGGGACCAGGCAGGCCACAGAAAAGCCGCGACGATGAAACTCAGCGCCAGGGCGGCGAAACCTGTTGCCAGTTGACCCTTGAACATTCTTCTGACTGCGTATTTCTCCATTCCGTACCTCCTTGGCAGGTAGTGCATCGAGTGTGTTCGTAACGATCAGACCCCTGGTTCAGGCCACGTGCTGCAACTCTTCCTTCTGGATCATGGTGCGCAGTTCGAAGCGTTTGATCTTGCCGGTGGCGGTCTTGGGGAGTTCATCGATGAACCGTATCCAGCGCGGGTACTTGTACATCGCCAGGGTGGTCTTCACATACTCCTTCAACTCGTTCTCCATCTCCGGCGATGGCTGATGCTGGGAATTGAGGACCACGAAGGCCATGGGCTTGATCAGGTTGTCCTCGTCAGGGGCGCCGATGACGGCACACTCCAGGATGGCGGGGTGTCCGATCAGGCAAGACTCCACCTCGTTGGGCGACACCCAGATCCCCCCCACCTTGAGCATGTCGTCGGAGCGGCCGGCGCAGTGGAAATAGCCGTTTTCATCGCAGACATATTTGTCGCCGGTATTTATCCAGTGCCCCATGATGGTCTGCCTGGTTTTCTCATGCTTGTTCCAGTAGAGGGCCGTGGCGCTGTCACCCTTGACCAGGAGCGTGCCGATCTCGCCGGCCGGGAGATCGTGCATGTTTTCATCCACGATGCGGGCCTCGTAGCCGGGGACGACCCTCCCGGAGCTGCCGGCGACGATTTCGCCGGGCCTGTTGGAGATGAAGATGTGGGCCATCTCGGTGGAGCCGATCCCGTCGAGAATGTCCAGCTGGAAGCGTGCTTTCCAGCGGTGGATGTAGGCTGCCGGCAGGGCCTCGCCCGCGGAGACGCACAGCCTGACGCCGTTCATGCTCCCTTCTTCCTCAAGCATCTGGCCGTAGAGGGTGGGAACGCCGAAAAACAGGGTCGGACGGTGGCGGCGCACCGTTTCATAAACATTGGCCGGGGTCGGCCGCAGCGGCAGGTACACGGCGGTTGCCCCGACACAGAAAGGGAAGTAGATGCCGTTCCCCAGGCCGTAGGCAAAGAACAGTTTCGCGGCCGAGAAAAATACGTCGTTTTCCTTGATGTCGAGCACTTTTGCCCCGTAGGTCTTGGCCGAATAGACCATGTCGTGCTGGAGATGGACCGTCCCCTTGGGTGAGCCGGTGGAGCCGGAGCTGTAGAGCCAGAAGCAGGCGTCGTCGCGGCAGGTGGGGGCGGCTTCAAGCTCCGTGGGCTGGGGGGCGCACAGTTCCGCCAGGCTCAGATCGCCTGCCGGGGCGGAGCCGTTGGCCACGATGACATGCTTCAGGAACTGCAGGTTGCGGCGAATGGGCTCGATCTGGTCAAGGAGCAGCGCATCGACAACCAGGACCCGCGCCCGGCTGTCGTTGAGGTAGAACTGGAAATCCTGGGGACGGTTCATGGTGTTGAGGCAGATGGGAACCGCCCCGATCTTGATGGCTCCGAAAAATGCCTGGGGGTAGACCTCCGTATCCAGCAGAAGGAGGGCGACGCGCTCTTCCATGCGCACATCCAGGGATTTCAGGGCGTTTCCGAAGCGGTTGACCCCTTCCTGCAGCTGCCGGTAGGTGAGGGAGCGCTCCTCGCAGAGAACGGCGAGCTTGTCGCCTCTCCCCTCGCGGATGTTGCGGTCAATGAAGTAATCGGCGGCGTTGAAGGTTTCGGGCAGGTTGAGATTGTAGGGCATTGTGGACCTCCGGCAGCTTGTGGTTAAGGTGTCAATTTGATAAACAGTGTTTTGCAGCTACTGGACCAAGTGAAGTGATATAAACCGTTAAATTTACAACATGCTGAAATAAAGGATAAAATATGCAAAAAATAGGTTTTGTATCTAAAAACGGCGTTATGTAATTTGTGATATTGGCTCATTGGGTGTAATGTTCTGATGAGTGATGTAAAAAATTGATGAAATGTGAGAACGTGTACGGGCATCCGATTGGTTCCGGCAGCACGTCCCGAGGCGGGGTGGTCTGGTTGCGGTACTACTGAAAGGGACGTTTTCAAACGGGGAGAGGATGAACAACCAACTTGCCGAGCTGTACAGACAGAAGCTGACAACGGCGGATAAGGCGGTGGCGCGGATTCAATCCGGCTGGCGCGTGTTTGTCGGGTCGGGCTGCGCCGCGCCGTTGCAACTGGTGGCCGCCTTGAACCGAAACGCCGGCAGGCTCCATGACATCGAGCTGATCCAGCTACTCGCCTTCGGTTCTGCCGATTACATTACCGAGCGGAATACCGGTCATCTTCGCCACAACTCGTTCTTCATCAGCGAGGATATCCGCCAGGCGGTCTGCGACGGGCGGGCGGACTACACGCCGATCTTCCTGAGCGAGATCCCGGCCCTGATCCGTCGCGGCCGGAGGGGGAACCACGCGGCGCTGTTGCAGGTGTCCCCCCCTGACAGCCACGGTTACTGCAGCCTCGGGGTCAATGTGGATATCCAGCGGGCGGCGCTGGACCGGGCCCGGCTGGTGATTGCCGAGGTGAACCCCCGCATGCCGCGCACCTGCGGCGACACCCACATTCACCTGAGCCGCTTCGATTGCCTGGTGGAAACCGATTACCCGATCCTCGAATCCGCCGCCAAGGAACCGGACGAGGTGGAACTGCAGATCGGCTACCACATCTCGCGGCTGGTGGAAAACGGCAGCTGCCTCCAGATGGGGATCGGCACCATTCCCAGCACGGTCCTCCGGTTCATCGCCGACAAGCGGGATCTCGGCATCCACACCGAGATGTTCAGCGACGCCCTGATCCCCCTTATCGAGGAGGGAAACATCACTAACCGCCTGAAGAGCGTTCATCCCGGCAAGACGGTCACCAGCTTTGTCATCGGCACCCGCGCGCTTTACGATTTTGTCGACGGCAACGTAGGGGTTGAATTCCATCCCTCGGATTTCGTCAACGATCCCCGGGTGATCTGCGCCAACGACCGGGTGGTGGCCATCAATTCGGCCCTGCAGGTGGACCTGACCGGGCAGATCTGCGCCGACAGCATCGGCTATACCTTCTACAGCGGCATCGGCGGCCAGGTGGATTTCGCCCGCGGTGCGGCCATGAGCCGGGGAGGGAAACCGATCATCGCCATCCGCAGCACCGCCAAAGACGGGGGGATCAGTCGCATCGTCCACCGGATCGACGACGGCGCCGGCGTTGTCACCAGCCGCGGCGACGCCCACTACGTGGTCTCCGAATACGGTATCGCCTATCTCCACGGGAAAACCATCCGCGAGCGGGCCCTGGCCCTGATCTCCATTGCCCACCCCGATTACCGGCGGGAGTTGCTGGAGTTCGTCAAGCAGAAGCATTACGTCTATGAAGATGAGCAGGTATGGCAGCAGGCCCTCAATCGCTACCCGAAGGATTTTGAAGAGAGAAGGGCGTTCGGCGGGACCATGATGCTGGTCCGACCCCTCAAGGCCACCGATGAGCGTCTGCTCCAGGAGTTCTTCTACAGCCACAATCCCGAGACCATTTACAATCGCTATTTCGGGCCGAAACTCCAACTGGCCCATCGCGAGGCGGCGAAACAGGTCTGCGTGGACTACAGCAGCCGCATGGCGTTGGCGGTGTTCCGGCAGGAGGATGATGCCGAGTCCATCGTGGCGGTGGCGCGCTATGCCGTCGACCCCCTCACCAACATGGCTGAAACGGCGGTGGTGGTCCACGAGGATTATCGCCGACTGGGCCTGGCTCATCACCTCCTCCGCCAGTTGGAGCGCCACGCCGCCGGCCAGGGAATCGACGGCTTCTACGCGGAGATCCTGCCGACCAACGAGGCGATGCTTGCCTATCACCGGCGGTTGGGGCATTCGCTGATCTATTCCGACGAGACCGATACCTACCGAATGGAGTACCGATTCAAATGATGCTATCCATGACCTTTCCGTATTCTCCTCCCCACTCGGATGGCGAGCTGGTGGAGATTGGCCCTGATGTCAGATGGCTGCGCATGCCGATGCCCTACGCCCTTGACCACGTGAATATCTACCTGGTGCGGGTTGCGGGAGGGTGGCTCATTGTGGACACGGGGCTCGATTCGCCCGAGGCGCGGGGAATCTGGGAGGAGGTTTTTTCCGGGCCCCTTGCCGGTGAAAAGGTGGTGGGGGTGTACTGCACCCATTACCACGTGGATCACCTGGGGCTGGCCGGCTACCTGACGGAGCGCTGGAGGGTTCCCCTCTTCATGACCTACGAGGAGTATTACACCTTGAGGGGGTGGCCGGACCTTCCCCAAGAGGTGCCGTGGCAGCATGCCGAATTTTTCCAACGGGCAGGCTTCCCGCAGGAACTGTTGCCCCAGACGCTGGTGATGTTCGACTTTGCCCGCGAGATATCCCCCATGCCTCTCTCCTTCGTGCGTTTGCAGGATCGCAGCCACCTGCCGCTGGACGAGGAGTGGCAGGTCATTGTCGGCCGCGGACATTCCCCCGAGCATGCACTGCTGCTTTCGAAGGCGCGTAAAATTCTCATCTCCGGGGACCAACTCCTGCCGAGCATCTCCACCAACGTCTCGGTCAGCGTCATGAACCCGGAGGACGACCCCCTCAGCCATTGGCTTGCGTCCCTCGACCGTCTCGCGACAATTCCTGACGACGTCCTTGTGCTCCCGGGGCACGGGCTCCCCTTTCGCGGGGCGAGGAAAAGGGTCGCGGAGTTACGGGGGCATCACCGGCGCCGGTTCCAGGTGATAGTGGATGCCTGTGCCGGCAGTGAACTGTCCGCCTATGAGCTGGTGAAGGTGCTCTACCCCTTCGCCTTGGGGGACTTTGATCTGCAGCTGGCGCTGGGGGAATGCCTTTCCCACGTGCGCTATCTGGCGTGCCGCGGCAGGCTGGAGGCGAGGCTCGATGGAGAAGGGATCAACCGCTACCGCAGTGTCAGGGGGGTGCGAGCTGCCAATGGCGGTGCTGGTTTTTGTCGTGACTGACAAATGTGGCCGGGGTGCTTAAGAGGGTTCGGCGGCAATGAGCGGGGAGTTGGGCTTACATCGCGGGGAATTCCCGCAACAGGCGGAGGTAATCCTCCTCCGTATCCAGATCGAAGAGGATGGCCGGGGTTCGCACGTCGATGCTGCGGATATCATCGCCATACTCCCGGAAGAGCCCCCTGGCGCCGCGATCTCCGCTCAACGCCTCGATGCGGGGGAAGGTCTCCCGGCTGAAGAGGACCGGATTCCCCCTGTGGCCTTCAAAGGTGGGGATGACGATGGGGGAGGGGAAGTCGGCGAAGGCGGCGATGAGAAGGTTGATGGTGTCGGCGGTGACGAGGGGTTGGTCGCCCAGGAGAAAGAGGGCGGCATCGGTCTCTTCGGTCAGCGCCCCCAGGCCCGCCTTCAGTGACGTGCTCTGACCCTCACCGTACAAGGGGTTTACGACGGTTGTGACGCGCCGGTGCCCAAGAAGCGGCATGACGGCCTCCGCCTCGTGACCGAGCACCACGACAACGCGGTGGAGGCGTGAGGCAAGGGCATTGTCGACGATACATTCCAGAACGGTCCGGCCCCGGAAGGGGAGGAGCTGCTTTGGCCGCCCCATGCGGGTGCTCTTGCCGGCGGCGAGGACAATCCCGGCAACCCTGGGACGGGCCTCCATTACTCTCCCCTCGGATAGACCCGGTGCAGGGTGATCTCCTGCCGCAGTTGCCCCACGATGACCGCTTCGGCAACGGAAGGCGCGATCTCCTTGAGCTGGAGCGCGACTTCCCCTCCCCTTTCCTGCAGTTCGGGCGTATCCGCCTTGTTGAGGAAGATGAAGCGGCGCGCTTGGGGCGGAGCCCCTTTGAAGCCCCCTGACGGGTGCGCCAGAAGGCGCGCCAGTGCCGGCACGGTTATGGTTTCGCCCTGGGGGATCTGCATCAGTTCCCCCGCCAGTTCCGACCGGAAAACCATCTCCTCCCCCAGGGGCCTGCCGAGCACCTCCAGTCCGGCCAGGGCGACGACAATGCTGCTGTTGCCGGGAATGACCGGCTCATGGGCTGCCGGAGCCTTCAGAGGCTTGCGGGCCGCGCCGTCGGCCTCCACGACCACCCAGTCGAACTCCCCCGAATCCTCGAAGGTGCGGATCGCCTCGGGGGGAAACCCCTGCAGCTTGTCGGTACGGGGAATGTGGGCTGATACCGCCGAAACATGCATGCCGGCGCCGGGATGGGCTTTGGCATGGCGGAGGATGACCTCCGGGTCCTGGGAAACAAGAAGCGTCTTCGACTCTTCAGCCGAGGGAACGAGGATCTTGGTGGTGGTCGTTGTCAGAACTCTTTTGCCGGAGTAGGCCAGTTGCCTGGCAAGGTGGAACATGAGGCTGGTCTTGCCGCCTCCGCCGGTGATGCTTATCACTCCTGTAGGTCCGATACCCACTATTTCGGCGAAATTTTCCATGGTCCATGGCTCACTGGTTGTAGACGGTAAGTATCGCTTCCAGCACCGACCCGCCAAGGGCGCGGGCCTTCTCCGAAATGGTATGGCAATAGGCCGTATCCCCACGGGGATCGATATCGCCGATCTTGAGGCCGGCCGTGACAGGGGTGCCCGGCCTGATGAGGCCCCGCAGAACGCCGTCGATGGACGCCGTGACCGTGTGGGTGCCGACCAGGCCGACGACATCACCCTTGCTGACCTGGTCGCCGATCATCTTTTCGGTCGTGAAGTGGCCGTCGGCCGGCGCCCGGAGAACTCTCTCCCTGGTATAGCCGCCGATGTTGCCGGGAATGCCGGTGTTGGGCTCCGCCTCGCCACAGGCAATAAGCCGCCCCAGATTGTGCCCCCGGTTGGTCTCGATCACCAGATGGCAGTCCCTGCCGGCAAAGAAGCCGGGGCCCAGGGCGATCACGAGCGGCGCGTCGGTGATGGCAATGCCGAGATTCCGCTTGGCTATCGTCGCATCGATGAGGATATCCGGTTCCATGCTGCGGACGGCATCTCCCTGCGGGTCGGCCAGGAGGGGAATCTTCCCCTTTTCCCAGGCATCGGCCAGGGCGGATCCGTTTTCGATCCTGACCGCTTCGATCCCCTCCACCGATTTCCTTCCGTTATGGATGGCTTCGCAGAAGGAAACCTCCCGTCTGACTGCGAGGGGGGAAGGGGTTTCCAGCATGAGGATGCGCCGGAAACCCGATCGATGGAGCCGGCAGGCCACGCCGGTAGCCATTTCACCCGCTCCCTTCATGATGATGACGCGTTCCGTCAACCGTTTCATGGTGGTTCACTCCCGCCCGTAGTAGGTGGAAAGAAGCTGGCTGGCGATGCTGATGGCGATTTCCCGCGGCGAGTTGCCGCCGTTGTCGTGGCCGATGGGGCAGCGGACCGCGGAGAGGTCCAGCCCCTTTCCCTCCAGGTTGCTCCGTACCTTTGCCCACTTGGATTTGCTGCCGATCATCCCCACGTAGCGGGCCGGGTGCGGCAGCACCTCTTCCAGCACCTGCTGGTCCAGGGTGCCGCTGAAGGTCTGGATGGCGACGAAGGTCCGCTTGTCGCACCAGGTGGCTTTTTCGATGAAGTCGCTGTAATGGCACTGGTGGCGGATGACGCTCCCCGGGAGGTTGGAGGCGTTGATCCATTCCTCCCGCTCGTCGATGAGATGGATGCGGAAGGGTGTGCCGTCGAGGATCTGGCAGAGGGACTGGCCGATGTGCCCGGCACCGAACAGGTAGAGGACCGGGTTGTCGTTGATCACTTCCATATAGAACTCCATGGTGCCGCCGCAGGCGGGGAACTCTCCCCGCTGCTTGAGGGGGACGCTGCTCGTGGTGCTCTGCATGGTTTCGAAGCAGGCGCGGGCATCTTCCAGGGCGTAATACTCGGGAGTCCCGCCCCCCACGGTGCCGTAGAAGGTCCCGTCGGGAAGGACGATCATCTTTGCCCCGTGCTTGCGCGGTGTGGAACCGCTGCTCTTTGTCACCGTCACCAGCACCGCCAGCTGGTTGCTCCGTCGCAGTTCATCGAGTTTTCCGATCCAGTCCCACATGGCTGACTCCTGCTGCCGTTTTTATGCCGCTTTGGTCTCTTCCCGCTCCCGCTTTTCCTTCAGCGCCCGCCAGACCTTCTCGTAGGTGAGCGGCAGGCTGTTCACCCGGACCCCCATGGCGTCGAAGATGGCATTGCTGAACATCCCCAGGGTAGGGTTGGTGGCCCCTTCGCCCACCTCCTTGACGCCCCACGGCCCGGTCGGTTCGTAGCTGTTCACCACCTCCGACTGGATGGGGGGCATGTCCATGGCGGTGAGGAGCCGGTAGTTGGCCAGTTCAGCGTTCTTGATCCGTCCCTTGTCGTCGAACTGCACCTCTTCCCAGACCGATTCCCCCATCCCCATGTAAAGGGCGCCGTGGACCTGGCCGTGGAGGAGGCGCGGGTTGATGACCTTGCCGCAGTCGTGGACGTCCCAGATGCCCACCACGGTGATTTCTCCCGTCTCTTCGTCGATGGAAACCTCTCCCACCTGGGCGCCGAAGCTGTAGGCGGGCGACGTGCCGACCGCCGCCCCCTTGAAGCTTCCGCCAAGTTTCGGCGGCGTGTAGGCGCCGCGCCCCAGGAGCGGGCCCTTGAGGACGAAGTGCTTCCGCGCCACGTCCTCGAACGTCAGGGTCTTCCCTTCCCGCGACTTGGAGAAAATAACCCCTTCCGCGCACTCAAGGTCGTCGGCAGGGAGGGAAAGCAGGGTCGACGCCAGGTCGAGGAGCTGCTTCTTGACCTCTTCTCCCGCCTGTTTGACGGCCGCCCCTGACATGTAGGTCTGGCGGCTGGCGTAGGCGCCGAAATCGAGCGGTGTGATCTCCGTGTCGGCGGCCACGATCTTCATCTGCTCGTAGCGATACCCCATGGCCTCGGCCGCCATCTGACAGAGAATGGTATCAGATCCCTGGCCGATGTCGACAGAGCCGGTGTAGAGGGTGGCTGCGGTGCCGTCCTCATGCACCTTGATGAAGGCGGCGGCGTGGGGGAGGTCGGTGCGGTAGATGGGGTACCCCGCGCCGGTGACGAAGCTGCCGGTGGCGACGCCGATGCCGCGTCCGTGGGGGAGGTTTTTCTTTTTCTCGTCCCAGTCCGAGATCTGCCGGACCTGCTCCAGGCACTCCCGCATCATGCAGGAGTTGACCCGGAAGTCATTGGGGGTGACGGTGTCGGGGCGGCGGGCATTGCGGATCCGGATGTCCATGGGGTCGATCCCCAGGTCGGCGGCCACGTTGTCCAGATGGCTCTCGAAGGCGTACTTGGGCTGGGGAGCGCCGTGACCCCGCTGGGCGCCGCAGGCGGGGAGGTTGGTGTAGACCCGGAACATGTCGAACTGGTAGTTGTCGAATTCGTAGGTCATGGGGAGGAGCGCGCCGGCGTAGTAGGCGCTGGCGATCCCGAGGCTCGTGTAGGCGCCGCCGTCCATGATGAAGTTGGCCTTGGCGGCCAGGATCTTGCCGTCCTTGTCCACCCCGGTGGTGATCTCCATGTACTGGGCGTGGCGCCCCCGGTTGTGGGCGAACATTTCGGCCCGGTCGTAGAAGGTCCGCACCGGCCGGCCGGTCCGCTTCGCCAGCACCGCCCCGGCAAACTCCAGACCCGTGGGCTCCAGCTTGCCGCCGAAACCTCCCCCCAGGTATGGCTTGATGATCCGCACGTCCCCCATGGGCATGCCGAACTCCCGGGCGATGTAGTACTGGAAGTAGTGGGGGGACTGGGTGCTGGAATAGATGGTGAGTTTTTCCCCCTCCCACATGGAGATGGCGGAGTGGGGCTCGATGGGGGCCTGATAGGTCCGCTGGCCCACGAATACGTCGGTACGGACATGGTGAGCCTCTGCCAGGGCCTTTGCCACGTCGCCGAACTCCTGGTGAATCTCGGTGTTGATGTTCCGCTCGTACTCCTCGTGGACCAGAGGCTGCCCCTCGTCCATGGCGTGACGGAAATCGAGCACCGCGGGGAGCTCTTCGTATTCCACCTTGATGAGCTTCATGGCCCGGTAGCAGGTATCCTCGTCCACGCAGGCGACCGCCGCCACCTTGTCGCCGACGAAGCGCACCTTGTCGATGCAGAAGATGTTTTCGTCCCACCGGGCCGGGCTCAGGCCATACTTCAGCTCCGGCACATCCTTGTGGGTGATGACCGCCTTCACCCCCGGCAGCTTCTCCGCCTCGGAGGTGTCGATGGAGATGATCCTGGCGTGGGCATGGGGGCTGGTGAGTATCTTGCCGTAGAGCATGTTGGGGAACTTGAGATCCCCGGTATACTTTGCCGCGCCGGTTACCTTCTCGGGCCCGTCGATGCGGGGAACGCTGCGGCCGATGACTTTATGATTGTCGCTCATCTGTTGTTCTCCTTAATGCTCGGCCGGCGCAGTTCGCCCTTGGGATGCGGCCAGAACGGCCTCGACGATATGAACGTAGCCGGTGCAGCGGCAGAGATTGCCGGCAATGGCCTCCCGAACCTCCGGTTCCGTAGGATGCGGG
Source organism: Geobacter grbiciae (assembly GCF_018531165.1). NCBI lineage: Bacteria > Pseudomonadati > Thermodesulfobacteriota > Desulfuromonadia > Geobacterales > Geobacteraceae > Geobacter > Geobacter grbiciae. The sequence goes on from NZ_JAHDIW010000013.1 coordinate 42,618, forward strand.
TTGCGGGTCAGAAGTGCTTTGGCGGAGAGGACCATGCCCGGGGTGCAGTAGCCGCACTGCACGGCGGCGTGGTTGATCATGGACTCCTGAATGGCGTCCAGTGCCCCGTTGGCGGCGACTCCCTCGATGGTGGTGATCTCCCGGCCATCGGCCTCGACGGCCAGCATCAGGCACGAATCCACCGGCTTGCCGTCCAGCAGAACGGTGCAGGAACCGCAGTCCCCCAATTCGCACCCCTTCTTGGTGCCGGTCAGGTCCAGGTGGTCGCGCAGCACATTGGTCAGGATGGCGTTTCCCTTTACCAGCAAGGTCTTCGCATCGCCATTCACCTTCAGGGTGATCAGGTAGCGCTTCACTCCGTCTTTGTCGGTTATTGACTGCAACATATATTTACCTCCTTACGAGTGGCCTTCGTCGATTGCTTTGCGCAGCGCCCGTTTGGTGAGCACTCCGACCAAGTTTCGGCGATATTCGGCGGAACCCCGGATGCTGTCCCGGGGACGGCTTTCCGCCGCTGCCTCCTCCCCGGCTTCGGCCAGCAATTCGTCGCTGATCTTTTTCCCCCTCAGCCGTTCCTCTGCCTTCCGCGCGCGCATTACCGTTGGCGCCGCCGAAGCGAGAACGATCCGGACGTCTTCCAGGATGTCACCTTTCACCGTAACCGACACCGCTACCCCCACAACCGCCAGAGCGCCGGAGCGGCGCAGACCGAATTTCATGTAGGTACTCCCGGTGGTCGGCTGGTCCGGGATGGTGATGTCGGCCAGCAACTCGCCCGGCGCGATCACCGTCTCGGCCGAGCCATGGAAGAAGTCTTCCAGGGGCATGGTCCGCTCCCCTTTGCTGGAAACCAGCCGTATCGAGGCGTTAAGGGCAATGAGGATCGGGGGGAGGTCGGCGGAAGGGACGCCGTTCACGATGTTCCCCCCCACGGTTCCCATGTTGCAGATCTGGTTGGAGGCCATGGTGTGGGCCGCCATGGGGAGGGACAGGTATCGTTCCTGGAGCAGCCGCGAGGTGTAGATGGCATTGTGGCTGGTCAGGGCACCCATGACGATGCCGCGCCCCGGCTCGTGGCTGATGGTGCGAAGGTCGTCCAGGTTTTTGAGCGATACCAGGTGCCCCGGCGCCAGTTTACCCACCTTCATCTTGTGGAGGACATCGGTTCCTCCGGCCAGGACCGTGGCCTTTTCTCCCAGCTCGTCCAGGAGCGCGCAGGCCTCGGTCAGAGTCTCCGGGGTATGGTACTCAAAATCGGGCATGTACATGGTGTATCTCCTCACATTGATGATGGCCCTTGCCCCATGCAGATATCTTGTATGCAAGGTGTTAGGTTAAAAGAAAATCACTCTTATTCCCGGAAATCCCGAAGGAACCGTTTCATCAGAAGTTTTTCCTCAAGGGAAAAGTTTCGCATGAGCTCATCGTTTGTTCGTTCAATGCTTGCTGACAACTCCGGAATGGCCGCCGTAGCCTTCCCCGTCAGATAGACCCGCGCCACCCGGGCGTCCTGGGAGTCGGTCTCGCGCCTGACCCAGCCGGCCGTGACCATGCGATCGAGAATTCCCGCAAGGGTGGCGGTATCCAGGGCTATGCGCCGGCCGATCTCTCCCACCGAAAGCCCATCCTCCTCCATGAGGGCCTCCAGAAAGAGGCACTGCATGGGGGTGAGGCCAAAGGGGAGAAGGTGTCCCTTAAGGGCTCCCTGGGCCCGTTGATGGGCCTTGGCGATTAAAAATACTATGTGGTCCCGATATGAAATCATCTCAATAAATCCTCTTGCATACAAGATAACCGCAAGGGGAGGTCATGTCAACGTGAAATAGTGAAAAATAAAGCATTATGTTAGATTTTTTCGTGTCTGTCGGCGGTTTCATGATTTTCTTTGTTCTGGTGATTTACAACCGTCGGCTCTTCCGTCCCTTTTCGGAAGTTTCTGATGGCTCCCCCCAATGCCGAGCCCAGTTGGGGAAGCTTTGCCGGCCCAAAGACCACGAGCGCGATGACCAGCAGAATGATGATTTCAGGCATGCCGAATCCGAACATGATGAGCCTCCCTCAAGAGGAGCTTCCGGAGAGGCGCGTTGCCGCGCTCTCTCCTGGCTCCGTCGTTGTGTTTCGTCAGTCTTCTAGAAGGGGAATTGCCGTTTGCCCATCTGCACGGTAATCCACTTCACCTCGGTCATCTCCTCCATGGAATAGTGGCCGCCTTCGCGTCCGACGCCGCTGTCTTTCACGCCGCCGAAGGGGACATGGGGCTCGTCGAAGATGCTGCTGTCATTGATGTGGACCATGCCGGACTCAAGCCGCAGCGACAGATCGAAGGCCTTCTGCAGGTCGTTGGTGATCAGGCCGGCGGAGAGGCCGAAGGAGGAGTCGTTGGCCAGGGCCAGGGCCTCTTCGCTGTCGGCGGCCTTGATGACGCAGACGACCGGGCCGAAACTCTCCTCGTCGAAGATGCGCATCTTCCTGGTCACATCGGCCACGATGGTGGGCTGATAGAACGCCCCCTCCGACTTCCCTCCCGAAAGGATCCGCGCTCCGTCGGCCAGCGCATCCTTTACCTGTGAATCGATAAAGGCGCACTGCTTGGCCTCGATGAGGGGGCCGATGACCGTGTCGGGTTTGTGGGGGTCGCCCACTTTGAGCCCTTTGACCTTTGCCGCCAGCTTCTCGCAGAACCGGTCGTAGATCTCGGCTTCGACGATGAGACGCGAGTTGGCCATGCAGACCTGTCCCTGGTGGAGGAAAATGCCGAATACGGCAGCGTCAACCGCATAATCGAGATCGGCATCCTTGAGCACGATGAGGGGGCTTTTGCCACCCATTTCCAGGGTGATCTTCTTCTGGTGGCGCCCCGCGACCTCGGCAAGCTGTTTCCCCACATCCGTGGAGCCGGTGAAGGTTACCATCCGGATCCTCGGGTCCTCGACCAGGGTATTCCCCAGGGTGCTCCCCTTGACGGGAATGACGTTGAGAACCCCCTTGGGGAGACCGGCCGCTTCGAAGAGTTCGGCTATTTTTAGGCCGATGACCGGCGTCGGCGAGGCGGGCTTGAGGACAAAGGTGTTGCCGGCGGCTAGGGCCAGGGCGACCTTTTTCATGGCCAGCAGGAACGGGAAATTGAAGGGGGATATTCCCGCGATGACCCCAAGAGGCTTGCGGACGCTCATGGAAAAGAGGCCGGGGGCGTCGGAGGGGATCGTCTCGCCGAAGATGCGGCGGCACTCGCCGGCCGCACTGCGGAGGAGGGTGACGACAAAGGAGCTTTCGAACATCGCCTTGCCGAAGGTGGCGCCACCCTCGTCGATGAGCACCTCGGCGAACTCGGGAATCCGCTCCTCGAGAATGGCGGCGGCCTTGATCAGGATCGCCTCCCGCTGGGCCGGCACCGTCTTCCCCCAAGCGTCCTTGGCGCGATAGGCCGAGGCAATGGCTTGTTCGATATCATCGCGGCTCGCCTGGTGCACCTTGGCATACACTTCGCCGGTGGCCGGATTGAAGTCGTCGGCCGTGGTGCCCGTGGAGGAAGGCACCCATTCTCCATTGATGAAAAGTCTGTATTCTTTCATGGTTATCCCTTTCTGGGGCGTAGTGGTTCAGAACTCGAATGTTTTGGGCGGCCCAGCCAGGCTGTTGACGGATGCCGCGCCGTGCTCCAGGTAAAAGACCTTGAAGAGCGGGTTGTCCGGTGTCTGGTAGATGTCTTTGAGCATGGGATAGTTGGCGAAGCATTTCTCCTTGCTCTTGAGATCCTCGTCGAACGTGATCCCGCCGCTGATCCGCAGCCACCGCATATCATCGGTGGTCCTGGTGAATTCGATGCACGGGGTTTCGGTCAGCTGCCGGTAAACATCTTTGTTGCTGGCAGTGCAGAAATAGAATCGGCCGTTCTCCGCATACATGAAGGCAAAGGGTCTGACCCGGGGCTTGCCGCCGTCCACCGTCGCCAGGCTGCCGTAACAGGGGGTGGGAAGCATGTCGAGCACTTCTTTCATGGTACCCTCCCTCTTTAGTGAAACGACAATCCGCCGTCATGCACGATCATCTGCCCCGTGATGAAGGCGCTGTCATCGGAAGAGAGGAACAGGGCCAGGCCGATGAGGTCTTCGGGCACCGCTTCCCTTTTCAGGCAGCGGGCATTGAGCTGCAGCTCTTCAAGGGGGGGGAGGTCGAGCTTCTTGTTCTTGTCGAAGTTGTTACCGCCGTCGGAATGGGTGAAGCCGGGGGCGATGGTGTTGACGTTGATCTTGTAGTCCCCCAGTTCCCGGGCCATGGAGCGGGTGAGGGCCATGATCGCCCCCTTGGAGGCCACGTAGTGGGGCATGCCGGGGACCCCTTCATTGATGGAGGAGGAGCCGATGTTGATGATCTTCCCCCCCTTGGCCTTCATGTGGGGGAATACCGCCTTCATGCAGTTGAACTGGCCGAGGACGTTGATTTCCATCACCTTCATGAACTCCTGGGGGGTGCATTCGGTGAACGGCTTCAGGACGATGCTGCCGAAGATGGCGGCGTTGTTGAGGAGGATATCCACGGAGCCGAACTTCTCGGCCGCGGCCTGGGCCATGGCGTCGCACTGCTCCTGGCTGCTCACGTCCGTTTTGACGTAGATGGCGTCGCTTCCCGCTGCTTTCACCGCCTCAACCGCCTTGGCGCCGTCAAGCACGTCGGCGATGACGATCTTCGCTCCCTCTTTTGCCAGGCCTACCGCGTAGGCCGCGCCGATTCCCTGTGCCCCGCCGGTGATGATCGCAACTTTTCCCGTTAGTTTTCCCATGATTTTGCTCTCCTTTATTGGTTTATTTGGTTGGCTGAGCCTACTTTGTCACATTTCTCCCCTCACCCGGCCTTTGGCCACCCTCTCCATTGGGGAGAGGGGAGGGGTGAGGGGGTACATCTGGTCATGCCGCCTTGTCCTGGCTATAGATGGACAACGCCTCTTCGTTCCTGAAATATCTCATGGCCGCGTCGGCCAGGGCCTCCATCTCGTTTTCGCCCGGATTGAGGAGCACGGGGGCGATGAAGGAAACCTTCCGGCTCAGGCTTTCCACGAGCTTCTTCGAGTAGGCCAGGCTGCCGGTGAGGGCGATGGCGTCCACGTCCCCCTCAAGGACCGCCGCGCAGGCGCCGATCTCCTTGGCCACCTGGTAGATCATCGCTTCGTAGACCTCCGCCGCCTTCTGCCCCCCATGGGCGATTCTCTTCTCGATCTCGACGGCATCGGTCGTTCCCATGTAGGCGAACAGGCCTCCCTTGCCGGTCAGGAGCTTGAGAACCTCATTTTTGGTGTACTCGCCGCTGAAGCAGAGCTTCACCAGGTCCCCCGCCGGCAAGGAGCCGGCCCGCTCCGGGGAGAAGGGGCCGTCGCCGTCCAGGGCGTTGTTGACGTCGATGATCTTCCCCCGGCGGTGGGCGCCCACCGAGATGCCCCCGCCCAGGTGGGCGACGATCAGGTTGATGTCATCGTATTTCTTCCCCAGTTCGGCGGCGATTTTCCTGGCGGTGGCCTTCTGGTTGAGGGCGTGGAAACTGCTCTGCCTGCTGATCTGGGGAATGCCGCTGTACCGGGCCGAGGTGCAGAGTTCGTCGGTCATGGGGGGGTCGGCGGTGAGTACGGGGATGTTGAACTGGTTCCCCAGGTCAAAGGCCACCAGCCCCCCCACGTTGATGGGATGGCCGCCGTAGATGCCACTTTTCATGTCTTCGATCATCTTCGGGCAGACCCGGTAGATGCCGCCGGGGAGGGGCCTGACGTTGCCGCCGCGGCAGGCGATGGCGTCCATTTCCCCCATGGAGAGGCTGTTGTCCGTCAGAACCTTGAAGATCGCATCCCGGCGGAAATCATACTGGTCCCAGATGGTGGGGAATTTTCTCAGTTCCTCGTCGTCATGCTTCACCGATTGATTGACGATCATCTCCCCTGCGGTAAAGACACCGATTTTCGTCGAGGTGGAGCCTGGATTGATTATCAGTATTTTCTTGTCGTCCATCGTTTTGCCCTCCGGAAGAGTGTCAATCCCTGTGAAATTCCTAGAATGAATAGACCAGATCGATCCAGAGCTGGTTGGCTTCGATACGGTTTTCTGCGGCCACCGGCAGCACATACTTGCCGATGACGGCAAACTTGCCGTTCTGGTAGCGGGCCGCCGGACCCATGGAGAATTCGAAGTCCTTGGTGTCGGCACGTTTCTGCCCGCCGATCCGGTCGTTTTCGAGCCCCTGCCAGATCCAGCCGGTAACACCGAGCTTCAGATCCTTGGTCACGGCGTAGTTCACGTTGTAGTCCATGTGGATCGCCTGACCCGCCTGATACCCCTTGATGCCCGTCCCTGCTTCCACATAGTCGCTGTTCTTGGTGTGGTAGGAGTACATGAGCTTGGCGTTCACCTCCATGCCGTTCTGGAACATGCCGGTAACTGCCACGACCGGTTCGATGATGAAGGCGTTGTTGCCGGCATTGATGGGTTTGTTCGGGTCGAAGCTGCCGGTGGGGGTGATGACGTCCAGTACCGTCAGCCAGTGCCAGACCGGGGTGTGCCACGCCATGCCGACCCCGAAGTAGACATCGCCGAGACCGCCGTCATGCCCTTGTACGGTGATCTGTCCACCGGGCGTATTGGCCTTCACGTCGGCCTCCACCGTCAGCAGGGGAATGATGGAGTGCATCAGGAAGTTGCCGCCGAAGAGTCCCTTTTCCGATACATAGATGGGACGGAAGGCTATGGCGGTAAGGGTCCCTTTCCCGTCGACCAATCCCTGCCCCTTGTTCTCGATCTTCTTGATGTCCAGGAAGACGTTGTAGTCGATGAGATGAAGTCCCGGCGGGGGAGCCGCCCCCGCGTAGAAGTCGGCCGTGCCGTTGAAGGAGCTGGAGTTGAAGGCCCAGGCCGCCGAGTGAATGAAGACGAGGGCCGTCAGGCAGATGCTCACAATCAGGGATTTTGATAGATTCATGGATTGTTTCCTCCAGATGGTCATTGAACGTTAACCCGCCGTGATCCCTGATTTGCCCGGCGACAGTATGTTATTGGGGTCCAGGGCCTTCTTGATGGTGCGGTTGAGCCTCTGCTTTGCCGGGCCGTAGGAGTCGGCCACCTTGTCCATGAAGGCAGTGTTGGTGCGGCCCACCGCCCAGCCATGTTTGCTGAAGGCGCTGATCAGCTCGTTGAAGCAGGCATGGGCCCGCTTCATCTCCTCGGGCTTGGTACGGTCAAAACGGAGATCGACGGTGTGGCGCGCGTCGTACCAGAAGAAACTGAACTCGCTGAGGTAGTCGAAACCGTGCCGGTTGATGATCTCTGCCGCCACCTTCGCCTGCTGGGCGCATTCGCCCGGCCGTGCCGCCGCCGTGGGCTCAAACTTCATGGAGCCGTAGCCGGGGCGCCAGCTGTCCAGGGGGTTGCGGCTGGTGACCCCGCCCATCATGAGCTGCTTGCGGTACTCGAAGGCCGGGTCCCCCTTGGCCTCGTTCTCGGTGATGATGCTGATCTTGTTGCCGAAGGCCTGCTTGAAGGTGCCGGAGACGTACATCCAGTTCAGGGCCACCTGCTCGGGAGAGCCGTAGACGGCCCCGTAGAGATTCCAGGCGCCCACGTTGCGGTTGACCAGTTTGCCGGCGGGAATGACCCGGTTTGCCGTGTTGATGAAACGGCCATTGTTTCTCCGGTCATTGGCGAAACGGGTGGCCGTTTCCCACCCGGCGTTGACCAAGGCGCAGGCGTTGGGAACGATCTGGGCCTGGCGCAGGAACATGAGCGGCTTGATGATGTTGGGGAGCATCTCGTTCTTGGGGAATCTGATGCAGAAGGGCTTGTACCCCCCCGGCGGCGGAGCCCCCATGAGCCATGCGCCGATCTTGGTGACGATCCCGTTGTTCCCCTGTGAAAAGAGCCCGTCCACGTAAGGACCGAACCCCCACTTGAAGACCTGCCAGCTGGTGGAATTGGGGATGCCACCCATGCCGGTCTTGAGCACGGTCCCGTCGGCCAGCACGACTTCCATGCCGCAGGAAAAGAGGAAATCCTCGCTGTAGGGGGTGTAGCCGCTGCCCCGTTCCAGGATATTGCCGAGGATGCTGACGTTGGCCGAAGGTGCCGGGGCATCGAGCCAGAGGTTGATCTTGTTGCTGGTGAGGTACTGCTGGAGGTCGGCATAGGTCACGCCGGGCTCCACCAGGCAGTAGCCCAACTCCCGATCGACCTCGATGATCTTCTTCATGTTCCGCAGATCGAGCACTATCTGCCCGGCGGTTGCAGGCGCGGAGGAGCCGTACCCTTCGTTCTCGCCGTTGCAGACGGTCCAGAGCGGGGTCTTGTACTTGTTGGCAATGCCGACAATGGCCTGGATTTCCCTGGTGGTCGTCGGGTAGATGGCCGCCGAGGGCGTGTGCAGTGCATCGCTTTCGGCAATGGAGTTGACGATGTACGGACTGAGGGATGCCAGATCGGTGCGGACGCGCCCCTCTCCCAGAAGGGCGCGATACTCAGTGATCGCTTTGGTAAAGGCTGCTTCGGTAACGCCCTTTGGCAGCGCAAGGAAACGACTCATTTTCATACCTCCTCAACGGTTGTCGGCTACAGAGGAATATCCAGGTTGATGCCCGACTTGCCGGGCGACAGGATATTGTTGGGATCCAGCGCCTTCTTCAGGGTCCGATGGATCTTCCGCATCTCGGGCCCGTAGGTGTTGGCCGCCTTTTCCATGAAGGCCGTGTTGGTGCGGTAGGTCCCGTAACCGTTCTTGGAAAACACCCTCAACAACTCATCGAAGCACTGGTAGGCCCGGTGCATCTCGTCCGGCTGGGTACGGTCGTAGAGCAGGTCGATGATGTGGTGCATTTCACGCCACCCCACGATGAACTCGGAGACGTAGTCGAAGCCGTGCTTGTTGAGGATGTCGGTGGCAACCCTCATCTGCTTGTCGCACTCGGACGGCCTGGCCGCCGCCACCGGAGCGAACCACATGGAACCGCCACCGCCGCGCCAGTTGTAGAGGCCGAACTCCTGCAGGGTGCTCCCCCCCATCATCAGCTGCCGGCGGTACTCGAAGATGGGGTCGTCCTTGGCTTCCTTCTCGGTGATGATCTGGACCTGGTTGCCGAACTTGGCCTTGAAGGCGCCCGAGACGTATTTCCAGTTGAGGGCCACCTGCTCGGGGGAGCCGTAGAGGGCGGCGTAGAAGTTCCAGGCGCCGATCTTGAACTTGTCCATGATCTCCTGGAACACCTTGGGGGGGAGGCTTCCCTTTCCCTTGTAGAAGGTGCTCCGGTTGGTCCCCTTGCCGTTCTTGTCGTAGGTGAAGTAGCCTGCCGCTTCCCAGCCGGCGTTGACCACGACGCAGGCGTTGGGGATGATCTGGGCCAGGCGCAGGGGCATGAAGGTCTTGACGATGTCGCCCAGCATCTCCACCTTGGGGAATTTCATGAGAAACGGCATGTAACCGCCGGGGGGCGGGCCTTTCAGGAGCCAGACCCCGAGCTTGGTGATGATGCCGTAGTTGGACTGGGTGAAAATGCCGTCCACATACGGTCCGTATCCCCATTTGCTGGCCTGCCAGCTGGTGGAGTTCTGAACTCCACCCGTGCCGGTGCGGATCACGTCGCCGTTGGCCAGGACCACCTCCATGCCGCAGGAGACGAGAAAGTGATCGCCATAGGGGGTGTAGCCGACCCCCCGGTCAGCCGTGTTGCCAACGGGGCTGGCCATGGCCGAAGGGGCGGGGACGTCGACCCACAGGTTCATCTTGTGCTTGCGGAAGTACTGCTGCAGATCGTAGTAGGTTACCCCCGGCTCCACGAGGCAGTACCCCAGCTCTTCATCCACATGGATGATCTTTTTCATGGTCTTCAGATCGAGGACGATCTGCCCCCGGGTGGCTGGGGCGGCGGAGCCGTATCCCATGTTCTTGCCGGTGCTCACCGTCCAGAGGGGGGTCTTGTACTTGTTGGCTATGGCGACGATGGCCTGGATCTCTTTGACCGTTCTGGGGTACATGGCGGCCGAAGGTTTGTGCAGCTCCTCGGTCTCCGGGATCATGATCTTCATGTAGGACTGAAGGGATGCCGGATCGGTCCGGACCCGGTCCTCACCCAGGAGCGCCCGATATTCCTGGATGGCCTTTGCGAAGGCTGCTTCTGTCACTCCTTTGGGAAGTGCAATGAAACGACTCATTTTCAAACCTCCTCGGTTACAACTGTGCGGAAAACGTGACCCGGTTCCGGTCTTCGTAGGTGGTGTAGTGGAAACTGCCGCCGCAATCGACGATCGCTTCGTGAACGATGGCGAAGGTCGCCGGGTCCACGACGCCCACAAAGGTGTTGGCGCTCCCACGAGCCTCCTCGTAGAGGTTCCTGGTGGTGAAGTAATGCTCGCTCAGGGACCCGGTGAGGGGGTGAACCGTCCAGGATCCGGGGGCGTTGTTGTTCATCATCTCGACAAAGTCACTCGCCTTGCCCAGGCTCGGGACGTAGAGGCAAATCCCTTTGATCTGTCCCGCCACGGAGGCCTCGGCCCTGCGGGGGACGGCTGCTGTGGCCCCCGTTGCGGCTACCGCCGCCACGGCCGTGAAAATCTGCTTGAAAAACCCTCTTCTTCCCGTTTCCATCATTTTCTCGCCCCTCCTTCCTTAGCCGGTACCGGCTTGTAACCGGGATGGGTCTTGCGGTATGCCGCCACGTCCTTCAGGTAGGCCACTATGGCGTTCAGCTCCTTCGGACTCACTTCCGACATCCTGAAGGCAGGCATCGCGTTGTAGCCAAAGCGGGTATTGTTACGGATCAACTGCTCGTGGAGCGGGTTGCCGCTCTTCGACATCATGTCGTAGATGCCTATGGGGCCGATCTGCACCCTTTCCTTGTGGCACATCACGCAGTACATGGCGAAGACGTAGGGCATTTTCGGCGGTTCCTGCGCCAGTGCCCCGGAGCCCGGCAAGAGCATCCCGAAGGCCAGTGCTGCCGCCACTATTAACGAGGTTTTCCGGTTCATTCTCTCTCTCCTCATTGGAAAGTCTTTCCAGCGTCAATGATTATCCGGCACTAGTTGCTTCCGGTGTCATCCGCTGCGTCGGACAATTCGGGTTCGGGGACGGTGTCATCCACTTTGGGCGGAACAAAGTCAGCCTTCACCTTGGTGCTGTACGGGCGCGAGAAACCTCGCTGGGTAAGGCTCAGGACATAGCTCGCGAGACATTCGATCTGGTCGTCGTTCATGACGTAGGTGCGCATTGGGGTGCCGGGGCTGACCCGCTTGGGATCCCTGAAGTGCTCGATGACCCATGTCTGCTTGGAGTGGGGGCCCTCAATGCTCTCGTAGGAGAAGTTGCTGGGGTCCTTGTCGGCGAAGTTGCTCAGGTCCGGCCCCACGTTTCCCCCCTGACCGTCGATCTGGTGGCAGCCGGCGCAATGCATTTCCTTGTAGAGTTCGCGCCCCTGGATCAGGCGGTCGGCCTTGATGGCCTCGAAATCCTTGTGGCAGTAGCCGCACCGGGACTGCATGAGCCCCTTGGCCACCAGGGTGATGGGCCAGTTGTCGATGGGCTGATGGGAGGAGCCATTGTAGGTTGTGGCCAGCCCCTGCCCGCCATGGCACATGGTGCAGCCGAACTTATCCACCGGATGGTGCTTCAGCAGCTCCGGATTGGGGTGGGTTGTGAAAGGCTGCTTGGCGTTGACAAAGAGGGGGTCTTCGATCCCCTGGTGACAGGTCGTGCAGCGGTCGACCGTCTTCCATTCTTCAACAACGACCTGCCGGATCTCCGGCTTCATCTCCTCGACCCGCTGATAGAACGTCGGGTTGTCCTCTTTCTTGATCATCTTCAGAAGCATCTCCCGGTATTGGGTCTGGTAATGCTTCCATTCCCGCTCCCCGTCGCGGATCACCGTCGCTCCCATAAGGACCAGTACGGCCACCCCGCAGATGACGCAGAATAATGTAAGCTTGCGCGAAACCGCCTTTTCCATCTGCTTATCCTCCATGGGTTTGCTCCTGTCTCAGACTACGAGTTTGGTCCGTTTGTGGTTCACCTTGGACGTGTCCACCACGAGAGCCCCGGTATTGTCCATGTACATCTCGTACCAGGGGAGGTCCTTCGGGGCCGGTCCCCCCAGAACTTCACCCTTAAGGGCAAAGGTGGAGCCGTGGCAGGGGCACATGTAGCCGATATCCGGGTCGTTCTCCACGGGCTTTATGAGGCATCCAAGATGAGTGCAGACAAGGGAGATGGCGTGCATGCCGTCCCGTTCCCTGACGATCTCTATCCCCCGCCCTTCGATGACGATGCGGCTCCCGATCGGGAACTTGCTCAGCTCACCCACCTTGAAAACCTTCGAGGGCTCGTACAGGACATTGGGCTTGAAGAAACGGGCGCTCTGGATGGCGGCTCCCCCGACCCCCACGGTCAGGGCCGTCAGCGCCATCTTTTTCACGAAGCCTCTGCGCTCCTCGTCAACCGCCTCGTCGGTGGTTCTGAAGGGGAGAATCGTTGCGCCGGTGCTGTTTTCGGAACTCATATCACTTCTCCTTTCAAGGGGTTTGGTATCAACCGGTCATTTCCACGGCAGGTACAGATGCCAGTTGGGTCCCCGCAGGAACTGGCCGATCAGGATGAGAATGACCATGGCAACGACAAAGATGGTGAACAGGATGGTGGCGACCCGCCGGTCCCGGGAAAACCAGACGCCGGTCCCCTTCGGGTTCCGGTCCAGATAGGGGAGGAGCAGGAGGGAGACCACGATCAGGGCAGGGGTCACGATCCCCCCCAGAAGTGCCGAATAGCTCACCAGTTCCTGGATTCCGACGAAATACCAGGGGGCCTTGGCCGGGTTGGTCGAGTGCAGCGGATTGGCCGCCTCTTCGAGGGGGGCGTTGAAGAGCAGGGAAACGCCCAGGATCACGGCCAGGACCAGGAGGAAGAGCACCAGTTCTCGCACCATGAGGTGCGGCCAGCTCTGCACGGTGTCTTCGGGACCCTTTTCCACCTGGAAGGAGTCGCCGTCGACGATTGCCATCAGGGAATAGGTCTTGTTGGGGTCCTTCGGGAAAATCTCCTCTTTTTTAGCTGCTTGCATGTCTGAACCTCCTCAGGTGTCTCTCGCGTATCCAACCGGACTCAGTCGTTCTTGGGCCGTGACAGGCCGCCGTCCTTGCGAATCCTCCAGAAATGAACTCCCAGCAGGGTGGCCGCAAGAAGAGGGAGCGCCACGACATGGAGCACATAGAACCGCAGGAGCGCCATCTGGCCGACCTCGTTCCCCCCCAGCATCAGGAAGCGGACGTAATCCCCGAGTACGGGCATATAGGAGGCGATGTTGGAGCCGACGGTGACGGCCCAGAAGGCCAACTGGTCCCAGGGGAGGAGGTAGCCGGTGAAGCTCAGGAAGAGCGTCACGAGCAGCAGGAAGACCCCGATGACCCAGTTGAATTCCCGGGGGGCCTTGTAGGAGCCGGTATAGAAGACCCGGCACATGTGGAGGAAGACAAAGGCGACCATGGCATGGGCCGACCAGCGGTGGACGTTGCGCAGGATCACGCCGAAGGTGACCACATATTCGAGGTCTTTCATGTTCCGGTAGGCCAACTCGGTGGAGGGGGTGTAATAGAACATCAGCAGGAGCCCCGAGGCGACCAGGATGAGAAACAGGTAGAAGGAGATCAGTCCCAGCCCGAAGGTGTATCCCGCGCGCAGGGAGTTCACATGGACCCTCACCGGATGGACATGGAGGAACATGTTGCCGAATACCGCGGCGGCCCGTTCCTGTTCCGCCGTTCCTTCTCCACGGCGGGAAATGGAAGCCTTGATGTTCCTTGGAAGCTGCATGATGGACTCTTTGATGCTGTAGGCTGATTCACTCATGATTGGTCTCCACGTACACACTCAGGTTGTTGGCTATTCCCATTCCTCTTGACAGTAAAACTCGGCCATGGTTATCGCTCCGCCGGGGCAGCGGCGGGCGCACATGCCGCAGCTGGCGCAGCGGCTCTCGTCCTTGATGATCGCGGTCATAGCCTTGCCGCGGGGCGGCGCGCTCTTCCTCAGGGCCTCGGTCAGCTTTTCCACATTTTCGTCCCCCTGGATGTCCGCCAACCGGACTATCTTCAGGGCGCCGTTCACGCAGGTGTCGACGCAGGTGCCGCACCGCAGGCACCGGGACCGCTCGAACACCGTCTGGATGTTGCACCGCCGGCACCGGGCGGCCTGCTCCCTCGCCTCCGCCTCCCCGAATCCGATGGTGATCTCCTCTTTGGTCCGGACCCGCTCGCCGGCATCACGCTTGGGGATCGGTACCGGGGGGATGGTGTCGCAGCGGGTATTCTCGAAGTCCGGCGACACCGGCCGCATGAACCCCTTCCGAATCACCTGCGGCGAATGCCCGCTGAGGTAGCCATGGATGGATCGGGCCGCCTTCTGTCCGTCGGCAATGGCGTCCGTGGCATTGCGGGTGAAGCGCCAGCGCACGTCGCCGCCGGCAAAAACGCCGGGGAGATTGGTGGACATGTCCTCCGCCGCCCGGATCAGGCCGTTGGGGGTGAGGTCCAGCCCGGCCAGTCCGGCCAGGGAGGGGGCGGTCGAGGCTTGGCCCACGGCGAGGATGACCGAATCGACTCCCATGGTGGTGGTGCTGTCCGGGACAAAGGTGGGGCTGAACCTTCCGTCACTGTCGAAGACGGAGCTCACCTGCAGGAACTCGGCCCTGACCACGTGCCCGTTGTGGCCGATGAAACGGCGCGGTCCGAGGGCGGGGTGAAACACGACCCCCTCCTCCTGGGCATCTTCCCGTTCCGTCAGGCTCGCGGGCATCGTTTCCCAGGACTCAAGGCAGGCGATCATCACCTGTTCCGCCCCCTGCCGCACGGCGTGCTGGGCACAGTCAATGGCCACCCCCCCGCCTCCGATGACCAGACAGCGTTTCCCCAGCCGGATCTTTTCGTGATCCCGCACATACTCGACGCCGCTATGGATCCCCTCCAGGTCGGTTCCTTCGATGTTCAGGATCCGCAGGGGGTCTTGCAGGCCGATGGTGATAAACACCGACTCGTACCCCTGTGTCTTGAGGTCGGCCAGGGTCAGGTCTTCGCCGATGGGGCTGTTCAGCTTCAGTTCCACGCCGAGATTCAGGATTGCATCGATCTCCTGCTGGAGCACCTCTTTGGGGAGGCGGAAGGCCGGTATCCCGGTGCGCAGCATCCCCCCCGCGTAGGGGGCTGCCTCGAAGATTGTCACCCGGTAGCCGAGCAGGGCGAGATCGTGGGCTGCCGACAGGCCGGTCGGGCCTGAGCCGATGATGGCCACCCGGGGGGCGGACGTTCGTGACGTGGCCGCTGTTCCGGCCTTTTGCGCGGCGGACATGGTCAGGATATGGTTGCCGGTCCGGTCTCCCACCCATCCGTTCTGGCGCGAGATTTCCTCAAGCCTCGTGGCTACGGCGCGGGGCGATGCCACGCCATGCCGGTCGCAGGCAAACCGCTTGAGGGCACGGATATCAACCGGGTGACCCTGTTCCCCTTTCCGGCAGGACTTTTCGCAGGGGGCGGTGCAGACCCTACTGCATACGGAAACCAGGGGATTGGTCTGCCTGGCGATGAGAAAAGCCTTCTCGTAATCCCCTTCGGTGATGGCCCGTACGTACCGCTTGGTATCGGTTCCCAGGGGGCAGGCGCTCTGACATGCCGTCATGGCCTGATAGTCCTCGATGCCCAGGATCTTCACCTGATATTTGCCGCTTGGGTTTGCCATCGTCTTCTCCTCTGTTCGTTGTGCTCAATTCAGGGCTGGAACGACATTGACAACACTTATTCGGGAGCAGGGGGAGGCCCGGATGGTGGGAAGGGTGCCCTCAGGAAATAGAAGTTGTGGATGAGCGTGAGCAGCGCGATGAAGTGCAGGGTGTAGAGCACGGATACCACGTTGATATCGAACGGAAGCCCCGCTGCCTGAACCTTGGCGACAATGGGCTGCATCAGTACCCGGAGCATGACGATCCAGACGAAGGCCAGGGCGATTTCCGTCAGGAAGTTGCAGATACCCCGTTTGGGCTGACTGAATTTCTGGAATGGGTAGTAGCCGAAGATGGCACCGTGGAAGTTCTGCATGCCGATGATGGAACCGGCGACGGCGGCGAAGGAGAAGGTCGGGCCCATGAACGTGAGGCTCGTGGTCCAGCAGAGCCAGCCGAGCACGATGGAAACGACCGTATTGGCGATCTGCCCCCAGGGCTCGCCGAGCTTGTAAAATGGCCACTGCTGGAAGGTCAGCACGTTGGAGAAGGCCTGTATCCAGACGATGATCCAGACCAGGAACCCAAAGAACCACTCTGCCTGGAAGGGGCCGCGGGGATCATAGGGGGCGCCGGCAAAGGGAGTGCCGCTCAGGTTCACCAGTCGCCAGAGGATTGCGGTGATCAGAAGGATGATCAATCCCCCGCCGATCCCCCGCACGGCCGGAGAACATTTCTGGTTGAGGGGCCAGCCGTTCCAGACCATGGAATACCAGAGGGTGACCGTGAAGAGGATGATCCCCCACCAGAACCCGACCGGGAAAAGGGGGATTCGGGGATAGATCGTGCTCGTGAAGAGAGGGCCCGCGATGGCGGCGGCCACCAGGAGAGCGGTCGTCCCCAGCCCCGGCTTCAACCAGCTCTGGCCCGGACGCCAGCTGCCGAGGGGGGGAGCGAAGGGCCAGCCGCCGGAAACCAGGGGCGAGAAAACCACCAGGCTGTAAAGGACGTAAAAGGAAGCGGGGAGGAGTACGGTGAAGAGGAACGTCGTGGGGATGTAGAACATCATCGCCCAGCTTATGGCCATGAATATCACCAGGTAGAGCCCTAGTTGAGCGATGCCCGGGACAGCGGCCCTTGTGCCATCATTAACGTTATCCAGCCCGTTGTTCACCAGTTCTTCCATGGTCGCCCCATGCTGCCCGTCATTCATTGCGGTCATGATCAACTCCCATCCTTTCAGACCCTGTTGTTTCCTGAGCGCTTATACATGCCTGATACGCAGAACATTGTTATGTATGTTTTAGTTATGCGTAGCTCCAGTTGATTGCTTGCGGGTTGACTGCCTTGCGTAAAGCACTGGATATGCCAAACGCTGTTGTAAAAATCGAATAGGCAATGGAAGTGTTTAGAAAAGGCAGTACTGGCAAGGTTTCACGGTTTTCAGGGAGGGTTGGTTGGTCGCTTGTTTTGACCAAAATGGCAAGTACCATCGTTTTATCATTTGGTGAATTGCTGTTGACGGGGAGTGGGGATTGTTGATTAAATGGTGAAAAGCGAATGCAAGGTATCACGGCCTGGATTGTTGCGAATAGTGGCTTGAGGCAATTTTTGAGCGCCGGGATTGCAAAAGATGTGAAGTTGATGGGGTGAAACATTATAAAATTAGTAAGCATTTATAAAACTGCTGAATAAGTAAACAATAGATTAGTGTGCTGCAATGTTTTCCCGGCACCATAAATTGTTATTATCGCAAGACTGGCGGGCGGTTACATCGTGACTGCCAACCATATGTACTGGACAAATATACATGTGTGGTATAACGTAGTTTTATATAAATCCCGGTGGCAGGTATTCCATGTACAAATATTCCGGTAAAACCAGACCGGTCCGCGACACGAACGACACGGATCTGCGCTCGCGCTTGAGGTTCTGTGTCGAAACCGGCCAGATATGGCTGCACGAGCATCGCATGCTCCTGATCCACGCCGAGGTCCAGGCGTCGTTGCGCAGGGAGTTGATCGACACCCTCGGCATGGACCGGGCCCGGGGACTTCTCACCCGCATGGGGTACGCGGCGGGGATGCGTGACTTCGAACTGGCCCGCACCAGGGCCGGAAGCGATGGAGATGTGGAGGCGTTCATTGCCGGCCCACAGCTGCACATGCTGGAAGGTATCGCCAAGGTATCCACGGTCTCGCTGGAGTACGACCGCAGCGCGGGCAGCTTCTATGGCGAGTTCATCTGGGAAAACTCCTGGGAGAGCGAGTGGCACAAGCAGTACTACGGCACCTACTCGGAGCCGGTCTGCTGGAGCCAGATAGGGTATGCGTGCGCCTATGCGTCATCCTTCATGGGACGTCCCATTCTGTACAAGGAGCTGGAGTGCGCCGGCATGGGGGAGAACCACTGCCGCATCGTTGGAAAACCCCTTGAGGAGTGGGAAGACGCGTCGGAATATTCGCGCTTTTTCGACAAGGAGTCCATTGCCGAGCAGCTGATCGATCTGCAGACCCAGGTGGTCCAGCTCCGTTCGGCCATTAGCGAAAAAGAGAAGCTTCCCGCTGACATCGTCGGCAATTCAAAAGCATTCCGCATGGCCTACGACATGCTCCAACAGGCGGCCAAAAGCCAGATAACGGTCCTGCTTCTTGGGGAGACCGGCTCCGGCAAGGAAGTCTTCGCCAGGGCCCTCCATAACCGCAGCACCCGTCGCAACGAATCGTTCATTGCCATAAACTGCGCTGCCATCCCCCACGATCTGGTGGAATCGGAGTTGTTCGGGGTGGAGAAGGGGGCCTTCACCGGGGCGCTCAATGCCCGGCCGGGCCGCTTCGAGCGGGCCAATGGGGGGACGCTGTTTCTCGATGAAATCGGCGATCTGCCGCTATCGGCGCAGGCCAAACTGCTGCGGGTTCTCCAGGAAGGTGAGATCGAGCGTCTGGGGGACCACAAGGTCCGCAAGGTGGATGTGAGGCTGGTCGCGGCGACCAACGTCGACCTGAAGCAGCTGGTCAAGGAGGGTAAGTTCCGCTCGGACCTCTATTACCGGCTCAACGCTTTCCAGATCAACATCCCCCCGTTGAGGGAGCGCACGGAGGACATCCCCCTCCTCGCCAACAGGTCGATCGAGAAGTATTCCGCCATCCATGGCAAGAAGCTCAATGGCTTTACCGATAAGGCGATGCGGGCCATCTTGGCCTACCCCTGGCCGGGCAATATCCGTGAATTGCTGAACATGGTGGAGCGGGGGGTCATTCTGGCACCCAACGGCACCCGTATCGAGCTGGAACAGATGTTCTCCTCCAGCAGCATCGATCCGGCCATGGAGTTCGCCCTCGACAGCAACGGCAGCCTGGGTATCGATACTCAGGAGCCCGTGAAAGACCTCTACGAGTTTGTGGTTAAGGGCAACATGACTCTTGACCAGGTTGAGGCCACCCTGATCGAATCGGCCGTAAAAACGGCCAACGGCAATCTTTCGGCAGCGGCACGGGCGCTTGGTGTGACCCGGCCTCAACTGGCCTACCGGCTCAAGCGCCTGCAGGAGAATGGTGTGGCGCACGCCGGCGTTGCCCTGGCAGCCGTTCCGGAGTGAGGTGGCGAGGAACACGCCATGCAAACCAAAGCTACCGAAAATTTTCTCAAGAGATTCCGAAGCAACAAATCCCTTCCGAAAGACGAGGCATTTCTCCAAAGCTACGCCCTCCTGTCGGTCGTCTTTGACGAAGCGTTTCAATTGATGGGGCTCCTGAAGCCGGATGGAACCCTCATCAAGATCAATAAAGCCGCCTTCCGTTCCATCAAGGGGAAGGAATCGGAAGTTATCGGCAGGCCTTTCTGGGACACTCCGTGGTGGGCGCACTCCCGCGAGGAGCAGAAGCGAGTGCGCGAGGGGGTCAAGGCTGCTGCCCGGGGGGAATTCATCCGCTTTGAAACCACCCACGCGGCGACCCATGACGGAGGAGTTGCGTACATAGATTTTTCGCTTAAACCCGTGAAGGATGAGAAGGGAAATGTGGTCCTGATCGTTCCGGAGGGGCGCGATATCACGGAGCGACGGCGCGCGGAAGAGGCCCTGCGGGAGGCCGCGGTCAAATACCGGATCGTCGCCGACAACACCTTCAACTGGGAATTCTGGCTGAGCCCGGAAGGAAGGGTCATTTACACGTCCCCTTCCTGCGAGAGGATCTGCGGCTATGAAGTCGAAGCATTCAATGCCGACCCGGGCCTGATCTGGGATATCGTTCACCCCGATGACCGGAGGCTTGTGGAGGGGCACCGGCACGAGGTGAGAGAGGCAAAGGTTCTGGGGGAGCTCGAATTCCGCATCGTTCACCGTGATGGCCATATCCGCTGGATTCACCATGTCTGCCAGCCCGTGTTCGACGACAACGGAACATACCTTGGTATCCGGGGGAGCTTCTCAGACATCACCGAGCAGAAAAAAGCCGCCGCCGCACTTCTGGACAACGCCCGGATCAACCGGGAGTTGGAGATAGCCAAGGAGATCCAGCAGTCGTTCCTGCCGGTTTGCCCGTCGGCGTTGCCGGGGGTGCTCATGGCGTGCTGCTGTCACCCGGCGACCCATGTGGGGGGCGATTACTACGATTTCTTCACTCTGGAAGAAGGCGCCATCGATATGGTCATTGCCGATGTCACCGGCCACAGTGTCGGCTCGTCCCTCCTGATGACCATGGCCCGCAGCGTGCTCAACGCCAAGGTCACCGCCGCCCGGCCTCCCGGAAAACTTCTCGAAGTGGTGAATGACCTGCTCCACGATGACCTCTCGCGGGCCGAGCTTCAGATCAGCATGTTCTATATCCGGCTGGACGCTGCTAACCATACCCTGTCCTACGCCAATGCCGGGCACAATCATCCCGTTCTCTACCACTCGGAGGAAGGGAGTTTCGTGGAGCTTGACGCCGACGGAATGATCATGGGAGTCATGAAAGAGGTCGGGTTCGAGGAGAAAAGCATCCGGGTGGCGGCGGGAGACATTTTCATCCTCTATACCGATGGCGTAACGGAAGCGGAAAGTGCCGGGGGAGAGCCGTTCGGCACCGGGCGGCTCTGTGAGGCCATTGCTGAATACCGGCACAGTCATCCGAGGGAGATCATGGGCGGGATTTTCCAGAAGTTAACCCTGTTTACCGGCGCCAGGCCCCTCTCTGATGACGTGGCCATGATCATTGTGAAAATAGCTTAGCAACGATAGACGAGGACGTGAGACGACGATGAGCAAACCCCGCGGTAACCGAAAAATCGCCTGCGACGCAACTAACAGCGACCTGCGCTCACTGGTGCATTTCTGTGCCGAAACCGGTCAGATATGGCTGCACGAGCACCGCATGCTCCTGGTTCATGCCAACGCACAGGGGGGGATGCGCAAGGAGTTGATTGACACCCTCGGCATGGAACGCGCGCGCGGGCTTCTCATCCGCATGGGCTTTGCATCGGGCATGCACGATGCGGAAGTCTTCAGCAGGCGGGATCAGGGGGCAACCGACTACGAAGCTTTCATGATCGGCACTCAACTCCATACCCTTGAGGGGATCGTCAAGGTTACCACGCTCAAGCTGGAAGCCGACCGCGCCACCGGCAGGTTCTACGGCGAGTTTCTCTGGGAAAACTCCTGGGAGGGGCAGTGGCACCGGCACCAGTACGGCACCCATTCCGAACCGGTCTGCTGGAGCCAGATCGGCTATGCCTGTGGCTATACCACGGCCTTGATGGGGCGGCCGATCCTGTACAAGGAAATCGAGTGTATCGGCAAGGGGGACAACAACTGCCGCATAGTCGGCAAGCCCATCGAGGAATGGGAAGACTCGGCCGACTACCTGCGCATCTTCAACCAGGAGTCCATTGCCGACCAGCTCATCGATCTGCAGACCCAGGTGGTGCAATTGCGTTCGGCCATAAACGAGAAGGAAAAGCTCCCCACGGACATCGTCGGCAATTCCAAGGCATTCCGGGTCGCCTATGACATGCTGCAACAGGCGGCCAAAAGCCAGATAACGGTCCTGCTCCTCGGGGAGACCGGCGTTGGCAAGGAGGTCTTCGCCCGGGCGCTCCATGACCGCAGCACCCGTCGCAACGAATCATTCATTGCCATCAATTGTGCCGCCATCCCCCACGATCTGGTGGAGTCGGAACTGTTCGGGGTGGAGAAGGGAGCCTTCACCGGTGCCCTCAACACCCGACCGGGGCGCTTCGAACGGGCCAATGGCGGAACGCTGTTTCTCGACGAAATCGGCGATCTGCCCCTTTCGGCCCAGGTGAAACTGCTGCGGGTTCTGCAGGAGGGGGAAATCGAGCGTCTGGGTGATCACAAGGTCCGCAAGGTGGATGTGAGGCTGGTTGCGGCGACCAACGTCGACCTGAAGCAGCTGGTCAAGGAGGGTAAATTCCGCTCGGATCTCTACTATCGGCTCAATGCCTTCCAGATCAATATCCCTCCTCTCAGGGAGCGCAAGGAAGACATCCCTCTCCTTGCCACCAGGTTCATCGAGAAGTATTCCGCAATCTACGGCAAGAAGCTCAACGGCTTTACCGATAAAGCCATGCGGGTCATATTGACCTACCCCTGGCCGGGCAATATCCGGGAGTTCATGAACATGGTGGAACGGGGGGTCATTCTGGCACCCAACGGCACCCGTATCGAACTTGAGCAGATGTTTTCCTCCAGCAACAATGATCCGGCCATGGAATTCGGCCTCGACAGCAACGGCAGTCTGGGTGTTGACCACGGTGAAGCGGAACCCGGCAAAGATCTCTACGACGAGGTCCTGAACGGCAGCATGACCCTGGACCAGGCCGAGGCCATGCTGATAGGGGCCGCCGTGGAGAAGGCCAATGGCAACCTCTCCGCTGCTGCCAGGGTGCTCGGCCTGACCCGGCCGCAACTGGCCTATCGTCTGGGACGGCTGCACGATGACGAGCCGGCGACCGGTGGCCGGGCATGAGTGACGCCCTGGGCATGCGGGTGCAAAGGTACCTGAGGGACCACAATGTTGCCACCGTGGCCACCAGCGGCAGCGACGGCCCCTGGGCGGCGGCGGTATTCTATGTCAGCGATGGCTACACCCTCTATTTTCTGTCATCGCCAACGAGCCGGCATTGTCTTGATTTGGCCCAAACGGCGCGTGTCGCCGTGACAATCCAGGAGGATTATTCCGACTGGCTCGAAATCAAGGGGGTGCAGATCGAAGGCGTTGCCGGCGAGATTTCCGGTGCGGAGGAGGAAAAAGCCCGCAAACTGTACGGTCGGAAGTTTCCCCTGGTCGGTCTGCTGGCACAAGCTCCTGCGGCGATTGTCAAGGCGATGGCCAAGGTGCGCTGGTACAAGGTTGTCCCGCACCGTCTCTATTTCATCGACAATTCACTCGGCCTGGGCAATCGCGATGAGGTTGATCTGAGCATGTCAGATAAGGCTTGAATCGGTAGTTCCGGGAGTAATCATGGTATTTGAAGGGCATTCTACGTTTGGTGCCGAGGCGGGGCTCGGGGCAGAGTTGTGTTGCTCGCTCGCCGTCAGGGCGGTACTGTTCGATCTTGACGGTACGCTGGTCGATTCGGTCGGCGCCTACATCGAGGTGGCGCGGGTCGCTGCCGAGCCGTTCGGCTTTGAGGTGACAGAGGAACAGGTGCGGCTGGCGCTCTCTTCTGGGGGCAGCTTCTGGAAAGGCATTGTGCCGGAGGATCGGAGTGATGGCGCTGCCATTTTGAAGGCTATTTCCGCCAATGCTGCCCGGGAGTGGCCGCGGATATTGCGGGAGCACGGCAAGCTGTTCGACGGGGTGCTGGAAACGCTCGATGCGCTGAAAGGTCTCGGGATACTGCTCGGCATCGTGAGCGGCGCCCGCCCGGAAGTTCTGGAACTGCTTCGGCCAAACGGTGTCCTGGAGCGCTTTGACGCGGTCGTGCTCGGCAAGGATGTCTCCAAGAGCAAGCCCGACCCCGAGGGGATCCTTAAATGCCTGGATCACCTCAGCGTCGCACCCGCCGACGCCCTCTACGTGGGTGATGCCCCGATAGATATTTTCGCCAGCCGCGCCGCCGGCGTGCGAGTGGTGAGCGTGCTCACCGGGGCCGGCGACAGCGCCTCCCTGTCGATGCATGCTCCTGACCGGTTGATTTCCTCCCACACCGTGCTTCCTGCCATCGTCACCTCGTTCTGAACCGGCGGATTCTAGGCTGGCTCACGGTCAACATCCATTTCTGCTTTGTCACATTCCCCACCAAAGGTTCCCGTAAGGGGCGGAGCGAGAGTTCCGCCCCTTACGCCGCCATGCCGACACAATCCGGCAACGTAGAATTGCCGCTTCAAGAACATCCCCCAGGCACCTCTTCATCAACGATGACGGTTCCCGGGGGGATGTTGAATTGTTCTTCATGCCGCAAGCGCATCTCCTGTTGCTTCCGGTGTGGTGTGCTGATTACCGGAGAAGCGGTCGAGGGTGTGCAATGAGCTGTAAGGGTTCCAGGTTGCAGGTTGTCGGGACGGCAGCCGATCAACCTCGATTTTCCGCAGTCCGCCGATTTTTTGCAGTGCTCCGACAATCACTTCAGAAAACGCTTCATCGTTGATATGCAGCGGGACGGTTTCAAAATGGATGGTGCGCGTTAACGCCTTGGCGAAGGTTTCGGCGAAAACGCGAGGCCCCTCCGGGTCCGGTTGGGGGCCATCCTCATGATCCAGGCACGAGAACCCCTTCATGGGCACGAGGACGGCAACGGGCCCCGTGCTTTCATTGCAGTAACCTGCCATGATTTCGGCTATCCGCTGGATTTCCTCCAGACTAGTCCGGACGCAGGTGATGTTGGCGTTATGTTTGTGCCCCCGTCTGCCGGGAAAGTTAACCCGGGCCTGGGCCATGGGACCGGTTACCAGAAAATCGATGTTGCCCGGAACGATCACCGTCGGTATCCCCTTTTGCAGAGCCGCTCTGCCGCGCTCCGGACCGGGATCGAACGCTCCTCCGAAATGGTGGTCTATCAGTTCATGAAGGGACAGGTCCACCACTGCGGAGACCGGCTCGAAGTTGACCATCCGCTCCATGGCCTGGCCACCGGTTCCCGTGGTATGGAACGTCACGCTTTCGTATCCCCACGCCTCAAAGTGGATTCTCATCCGGGCCGCGGTGGCCTCCGTTGTGCCCAGGGTCGTCAGGACGGCCAGCGGGCGCGAAAATTCGTCATGGAACTCCCGTTCCCGGACCAGGCCGGCAATTGCCAGCGCCCCGTTTCGCAATACTTTACGGGTGATCCGGTTCAGACCAGCCAGATCGGACACCGAATTCAGCATGAAAATATCCATGTTCCCAATAAATGCCTCGGTATCCTTGGCGGCGATGGTGGAGATCATTACCTTGGGGAAGCCAATGGGGAAAGCCCGCATCACTCCCGTGCCCAGGGTGGTGCCCATTGTTCCCCCGAGACTGATGACCCCCTGAATCAGATCCGCTTTGTACAGGGCAAGCGCACACTTGACGCCGCCGGAGATCATGATGTCCACGGCGTCCCCCTCGCTGGTGACATTCCGTATGTCATCCCAGGTTTTTCCGGCAGCGCGCAGCACTTCATCCCGGGTGACTGCGACCGGACCGGGCCTTTTGCCACGGATACCCATATCCATGATCAACGTGGTGAAACCCGCCTTCGCCAGGCACGATTCGATGTAGCGGGCTTCCACGCCCTTGGTGTCCATGGCCGCGATTAACAGTACCTTGCTGGTCTTGCCATCAGTCTTTAACATGTGAGCCTCCTCTTTCTGTGATGGGAATTGGCTGTTGCGTAACCGCGTTTCTATAGCAATGTTTAGCAACAGGCGTTCCAGTGGAGGAGGCTCTTGATAAAATATACAACTAGCTGAAATATTTATAGTAATTGTTGTGCGTGGCAATGCTTATGAGCTGGCTAATAGTGATTTTTGCCCATATGTTGGAACGGCGCCCAAATGATGGCAGAAAATTAGAACTGTATTTTGCTAAACGGAATGGTTTTGAGGGGCTGTTCACTGCAGAGCCAAGCCGATGCGGCCGTCAGCATGGCCCGCAGCCCCGTTTCCAGTGTTGGGTGAATGACAGGCGCGAACTGGGGAGAATGATTGCTCGGTATCCTGTTGATCTGTTTTTCCGTTCTCGCTTGCGCGTAGACCTCCGCGTCCGTGCCGCCGACGAACCAGAAAACATACGGTACGTGCCAGCTCCGCCCGAAGATGCTGAAGTCTTCGCTGGCCGATGCAGGTGCCGCCTCGTAGGCATTGTCGCCAAATTGCGCCTTGAAGGCTGCCGCCACCCTGCGGGTGGCAGCGTCATCGTTCTGAGTAAGAGGGTAACTGCTGAGAGTGGTGAACTCAGGCGGTCGCTCGGCATTGGAGGCATCGCATTCGGCACAGCAGATGCGCCTGATCGACGACAGCATGTTCTCGCGCACGTCTGCGTCGTAGGTGCGCATGTTGAGCTTGATCACGGCATCGTCGGGAATGATGTTCTCCTTTGTGCCCGCCTGGAGTGAGCCGATGGTCAGCACGGCATTATCCAGGGGGGATATCTCCCGCGAGACGATGGTTTGCAGACGCAGCACCGTGGCGGCTGCCATGATCACCGGGTCGATGGCGGTCTGCGGCTGCGAGCCATGGGAGCCGCGACCGAACAGCCTGATTTTCAGACTGTCTCCCGCTGACAGGATGACCCCCGGACGGTAGCTGACCGTACCGGCTGGCCCCACCATCACGTGCTGGGCGAGGATGATATCCGGTTTGGGAAACCGTCCGTCATCCCAGTCATTGACCATGCAGGAGGCGCCGCGTCCCACTTCCTCACCTGGCTGGAACACGACCATGACGGTGCCGTGCCAAACGTCGCGGTGCTCGGCAAGAATGCGCGATGCTCCCAACAGCCAGGTTACGTGGAAATCGTGGCCGCAGGAGTGGGCCACGTCCACCTCGATGCCATCCTCATCCTTGGCCTTGACGGTGCTGGCGTAGGGGAGACCGGTGTTTTCCGCCATGGGGAGCGCATCCATGTCCGCGCGCAGCATCACCGTGGGTCCCTCGCCATTGCGCAACACTCCCACGACACCGGTAACGCCCACCTCGCGGGTTACCTCATAGCCCAGCGCCTCAATGTAGTCGGCCGCTAGACTGGCGGTGCGGACCTCTCGCATTGACAGTTCCGGATGCTGGTGAAAGTCCTTGTACATCGTTTCGAGTTCAGCCAGCAGCGTGTCGCCGCGGCCAGTCATGGCTTGGATGAGCGGGTTCATAACAACCTCCAGACGCGGCAGCCTTATGCAGACCATGCAACTGTTGCAAGTTTAGCATGTCCGCTCGTGCAACGCTAACGGAGGGAGCAATAATCAAGGGTTACATATTTTGAAAGGGGAGGTGGAGAGAGAATCAGTGTGCGTGCGGCAAGGCTGGCAGACCCTGCCGGTTTATGCCGAGCTTGCGCATCCTCGCCTGGAGGGTCGTGCGTTTCAGTCCGAGGATTTCAGCCGCCCCTTTTGGCCCGCCGACTCGCCATGCCGTTGTTTCGAGAGCACGGATGATATGTTCCCGTTCGGTCACTTCCAGAGGTGAGATGGGGGTTGCGTCGGCGGCTATGACCATTTTAGGGAGGGAGTCGATCTCCAGCTTGTTTCCCTGGCTGATGATCACCGCCCGTTCGATAACGTTCTGCAGTTCCCGGATATTGCCGGGCCACAGGTACCCCTCCAGTGACTCCATGACATGGCGCGGAATAAGCTCGATGCTTTTTCCGTTCCTTTCGCAAGAGGCTTTGACAAAATGCCTGACCAGGAGGGGGATGTCTTCCCTCCGTTCCCTGAGGGGAGGGCATTGGATCGGAAAGACATTGAGGCGATAGTACAGGTCGCTGCGAAACCGCCCCTCGGCAAGCAGGGCTTTCAAATCCACATGGGTCGCGGCCAGGATGCGTACATTGACCTTTATCGTTTCAGCGCCGCCGAGCCGCTCGAATTCTCCTTCCTGCAAGACGCGCAGAAGCTTGCTCTGCAACTCCATGGGGAGATCACCCACCTCGTCGAGAAAAAGGGTCCCCCCGTCAGCCAGGTCGAACTTGCCGGGTTTGCGGCAGTTCGCTCCCGTGAAGGCTCCTCTTTCGTGGCCGAAAAGTTCGTTTTCCATGAGCGTTGCCGGCAATGCGGCGCAGTTGAGCCGGATGAGGGGGCGATCACGGCGGTTGCTCAGGTTGTGGATGGCGCGGGCGATGAGCTCCTTGCCGACGCCTGTTTCTCCGAGGATAAGTACGGACGCATCGGTGGGGGCAACCTGTTCAACGAGCTGCAGGGCCTTCATGAAGATGGGATTGCCGGTGACTATTTCATCGAAGTTGTGGGAGAGTTTGATCTCGTTCATCAGGTAGACGTTTTCGGCTTCCAGACGGTTTTTGAGCGTTTGCACCTCGTCCAGGGCCCGCCTCAGGGCTTCCTGGGTCTGGAAATGCTGGGTCATGTCCTTGATGAAGCTGCAGGAGTATTCCCTCCCTTCGAACCGGATGAAGTTTTCCTCGACCTCTACCGGGAATTTCTCCCCGGAGCGTTTTCTGAAATGATCCGAAAAGGTGCGAAATTGCATCCACTTCAGCTCTGCCCAGTGCTGCGGCCACAATTCCGTGGGGATCCCCGGGGCGATGTCCTGGGCAGTCAGGCGGATGAATTCATCGGGCGAGTAACCGAAACACCGGCATGCTGCGTCGTTTACCCGTGCAAAACGGGTCGTGGAGTCCACCCAGACAATAGGGGTGCCGGTTCGCTCAATGGTGAAATTTGCCAGCCGAAGCATCTCTTCCAGATGCTGCTCTGTGTCGGCCATGGAATCCCCCACTGCAATGAAGCGTGGTCACGGTGAATATCCCGCCTTTTCCAACGCTGCCCAGGCCAGTTGCCTGCCGGTTCCGGTGAAAAACCAGGAATCGACCTGCGCCGCCGTCCAGTGCAGGTGTTCCTCGGGTTCCTGCCGGAACCAATCGGCATCGATTGCCAGCCCCTCGGCCGTAACGCGCCACAGTTTGTCCGCATCCTTCACGATCTTGTCGCTGTCGGAGATCGCCTCCAGGCGAGAGTCGTGACCATCGATAATTTCCAGGATCTCGCGGCTTTTTTGCGGGTCATAATCCACGCATCTCAGAATTTCCCGGGCCAGTTCGACCCCTTCGACCTCGTGAATCCGCCGCAGATCAGGATCGAATCCCGGTCCAAATGCCTTCGAGTGCAACGCTTCCGGGAGCTTTATCCACCCGATGTCGTGACAGATGATGGCCGGGATGGCCACGTCGGGATCGCCCGGCTCATCCTCGAGCAACCGCAGGGCAAAACGATAGGCTACCTCGGTATGAATATCGTTGTTCCGGGTATTCAGATGAGGCTTGGCCAGGTCGTAGATATGTTCGTAAATTTTCGACATTTCCCGCATGGGCGTGCCTTGTCCCTCTTCGGAACCGTTGAAATTGATCAGCCGCGTCAGAGCCGCTCCTGACACGGGGGGTCAGAATGCGTAGGAGATTTTGAACTGGGTCTGGGGGCCGGTGGCGATATTACGGGCGCCATACTCCCAGTACTGCTTGAAGGTCATGCTGAATGGCCCCTGTTTTGGCCAGTACTTGATGCCGAAGCCGATGCCTCCCACCCTGCTGTTTGCGTCCTCGACCGTGGCCCCGTTGACCTTGTCGTCAGTGGTCTGCCAGTAGTTGTAGCCGACTACGCCTCCGCTCAGCCCGTTGCTGAGTCCATAGCCCACTGCCCAGTCAATGTGGAATTCCTGGCCGGGGTCGGTGCCGGTGTCGCTGTTTCTGGTGTTGAAGTCGTACATGAGCTTGGCGGAGACGTCGAAACCCTCCTTGAGGTATGAGACCGCCACGACCGGTTCGAAGGTCCAGTGGTTCCTGGAGAGGATCTGGGTTGCTGGCCGGTTCTTGTCATAGTCCCCGGTGGGGGCCCAGGTGTCCAGCGCAAAGACGGCATGGAGCGAGGGGCTCAAGTGCCAGCCAAGGATGAGGGGGCTGAAGATGAGGTCCCCCATCCCCGTGTCGCGGGAATCGAAATTGAGCGGGGGGATGGCCGAACTGCTTTTCACATCGGCGTGGTAGAAGGGAAGAAAGACGTGGGCGCCCCAGTTGGCTCCCAACAGCTTGAACGGACTGACGTAGATGAGTCGGGGGACCTCGGCCAGCACATCAGCCTTGAAATCCGCCGGCACGCTGTTTCCGGAATTGTCCCGGATGCTGTTTTTCTGGACGAGCAGCAGGTAATTCACGAGATAGACGCCGGGAGGGGGAAGTGCCCCCACGGCGAAGTCTTCGACTCCGTTCGGATAGTGCTGCCCTCCGCCGGCCCACGTCATGGGGGCGGAGAGCAGAAATACGACAAGAGCGATGCCAGATAGGGACAACAGCCAGCGGCGGGAGAACCGTTTCATGATTAATCCTCTTTCTCGTAGATAGTGAATTGATTGCCGCCCGTTGCAACCGGTCAGGCGGCGTACACAGACAGCTCTTCTTCCTGGCTGAAGTAGCGCATCGCCGCGTCGGCCAGGGCCTCCATCTCGTTCTCGCCGGGGTTCAGATGGACCGGGGCGATGAAGGCGATCTTCCTCTTCAGGCTCTCCAGGAGCCTTTGAGAATAGACCAGGCTCCCGGTGAGGGCGATGGCGTCCACCTTCCCCTCCAGCACGGCCGCGCAGGCGCCGATCTCCTTGGCCACCTGGTAGATCATCGCCTCGAACACCTCGGCCGCCTTCCCGTCGCCCGCCGTGATCCGCTTCTCGATCTCGATCACGTTGGTGGTACCCAGATAGGCGTACAGCCCTCCGCCGCCGGTCAGGAGCTTTAGCACCTCCGTCTTCGTGTACTCGCCGCTGAAGCAGAGTTTGACCAGGTCGCCGGCCGGCAGTGTCCCGGCCCGCTCCGGCGAGAAGGGGCCGTCTCCGTCCAGCGCGTTGTTCACGTCGACGATCTTCCCCTTCTGGTGTGCCCCCACCGAGATGCCGCCCCCCAAGTGGGCGACGATCAGGTTCACCTCATCGTACCGTTTCCCCAGTTCCGCCGCGATTCTGCGGGCAGTGGCCTTCTGGTTCAGGGCGTGGAAGCTGCTCGTCCTCGTGAGCTGGGGAATCCCGGAGTAGCGGGCCGAGGCGCAGAGCTCGTCGGTCATGGGAGGATCGGCGGTCAGGACCGGGATGCCGTACTGGTTCCCCAGATCGAAGGCCACGAGCCCCCCCACGTTAATCGGGTGGCCGCCGTAGATGCCGCTCTTCATGTCGGCGATCATCCGCGGGCAGACCCGGTAGATGCCGCCGGGGAGCGGCTTGACGTTGCCGCCGCGGCAGGCGATGGCGTCGATGTCATCCATGGCGAGATGGTGGTCCCTCAGGAACCCGAGGAGGGCGTCCTTGCGGTAATCGTACTGGTCCCAGATGGTGGGAAACTTCCTCAGCTCCGCGTCGTCATGCCTGACCGACACGTTGATTTTCATCTCGCCTGCCGAGAAGATGCCGATCTTCGTCGACGTGGAGCCGGGATTGATGATGAGTATTGTCTTGTCACGGTTCATGGTCTGCCCCCACAGTCCCTGGATGTGGCTCAGTTGGCGATCCTGAGGGACTCCCGGACCTGCTCCTTCCGGTTGTTCCCGTGCCAGCGCTTGAAGAGGTTGTGCTCGATCCCCACCTGGTCCAGAGCCTTGCCGATGCTCTGGTGAACGATGTCCATGATCGACTCCGGCTTGTGGTAGAAGGCCGGCATTGGCGGCAATATCTGGGCGCCGCAGTCGGTGGCGCGCGACATGAGCTCCAGGTGCCCCTTGTGCAAGGGCGTTTCGCGCACCATGAGCACCAGGGGTCGCCGTTCTTTCAGCGTCACATCGGCGGCGCGTATCACCAGGTTGTAGGTGAACGAGTTGGCAATGGCCGAAAGCGTTTTTACCGTGCAGGGCGCCACGATCATGCCGCGGGTGCGGAACGAGCCGCTGGCCACCGAGGCGCCGATATCCTTGTTGTCATACACCACGTCGGCCAGTGACCTGACCTCGTCAAGCGAGTACGACGTCTCGATCTCCAGGTTCTTGCTGGCGGCCTCGCTGACGATGAGATGGGTCTCCTGCCCCAGTTCCTTCAGCACGTTCAGCATCTCCACCCCGTAGATCACGCCTGTTGCGCCGGTGATTGCCACTACCAATGGAAGGCTCATGGTCTTGCTCCTTTCTCCGTTTGTCGTTGACGGGGTGGCGGGATAATCCCGCGAGACGTCCGGACCGGGTTCCGGCGTCACTGCGCTTTCCGCATTTTCTCCGCTTCCATGGTCCCGCACAGATGGGCCGCCAGCAGGAAGATCTCGTTGGCGGATATGATTCCCACCACCGAACCGTTTTCCATGACGGGAAACTGGGCCACCATCAGCTCCTTGCCGTATTCAAGGCAGTGTTCCATGGTGTCGTTCGCATCCACGGTGGCCGGATTGCGGACCATGAAGTCCCTGACCTTGAGCCGGTTGACGAAAAAACTGACCTCGTCCGGATTCTGGGTGCGCGTGACATAGTGCCCCATGCGCATCACGTTGTGCCGCGTCACCAGGCCGCGCAAACGTCCATTGTCCACGACGAGCAGGGCATTCAGGTTGTTGTCGAGAAGCAGCCGCTTTGCTTCCGAGGCCAGGGTGTCGCTCGAAATCGTCAGAGGGTTGTTCTGCATCCAGTTGCGGACTATCATCGCGCACTCTCCTTTTTAACCGGCCACTGCCTGGGCCGGCGTTCCCTCGTACAGCCGCACGAACTCGTCGACGGCGACCCGGGCGAATTCCTTCGTGTAGAGGTGCAGGTCGACTTCCTTGACCCGCTCCGGTTCATCCAGTTTTTCTTTCAGCCGGGCAACGAAGGCGGCATCGGCGGCCGGATCGTAGATGATCCGTCCTTCAAGGTCCTGGGACGACCACCCTTTCAGAGGGATCAGGAAGGTCCACTCCCCGTTGGCCCGGTTGAGCCGTTCGGCAATCACGTCGGCGGCCTGGCGCAGTTCGTCGGCGGTGGTGCGTACCTGGACCCTCAGGGAGTCCTGCACGTACTGGGGCCGGTCTTTAGTCTTCTCCAGCATGTCGGGGCGGCCGCCGTAGGAGAGGATGTCGAGGCCGCAGGGGGCCAGCACCATGGGTATGCCGCTCTCCACCGCTGCCATCAGCCGGTCGGGCCCCGGGTCCCGGTTCCCCTTGAAGAGGTTTTCGACTATGCCGCCGGTGCAGATGTCCAGCACGCCATGGAAGGCGCCGGCACGGATCATATCCTCCATTGCCTTGTCCCCCTTTCCCTGCGCATGACAGACGATAGGGGTGAAACCGGCCTCATCCAGCATGCCGAGGGCGGTCTGCACCGCCATTTCGCCGAAGCCGAAGGAGGAGATGGCAACGCATGGCTTGTCAAACGTGATGTTTGTTCCCTGGGTCATCTCGACCATGCCGCAGATGGCGCCGACCGCATTGGTGATCTGCGCCTTCAGGAGCGGGTTCATTTTCACGACGTCGAGCACCGTATGGTGCATGGTGATGTCGTGGGTCCCCACGTACTTCCCCACGTAGGACGGATGCGCCGCCATGGGGGAGGCCATGAGCTTCGGGATCCCGAAAGGGACCCCTTTCATGACGCTGGTGCCGACGAGCGATGATGTCCCGCCGCCAACGCCGAAGACTCCCTGGATCTTTCCTTCTTTCATCATGTCGGCGACGATCGAGCTGGCGCCCCTGATCTGGTTTTCCATCGCCCGGTCACGGTCGGAGCGGTAGCATTCGCGCACTGCCTCAATGGTCATGCCGCCGCGCTCGGCCACCTGCTCGCAGGTGATATCGCCCGGGAAGGGAGGGGGTTCCTCCATGCTGAAATCGAGAAAATAGGCCCTATGTCCCCGCGCCTCGATCAGCTGTTTCACGAAAATGATGTCCTCGCCCCGGGTGTCCAGGTTGCAGATGATGACGATTCCCTTTTTCTGGGCCATGGTGTCTACTCCTTTGGGATCGGAACGTCCCCCCTCCCCCGCCAGGGGGGAGGGAGTGCTTGGATATCCTATTTTTTCTTCACTTCCGGCCGGGTGAGACGCGGGATCATCTCGGCGACCGGGCTTGCGCCGGTGAAGCCGTATTCGTTCCAGCGGTCGGAAACCTTCTGCAGCACCGTCCGGTCCATGAAAATCTCGTTCGGCTTGTTTTTCCACTCGTATGGTATGGTGGCATCCAGGATGATGCGGCTGACCACATCGCGCGCCTCGATGGGGAGGCCCGGGTCGAGCGGGGTAGAGCGGCCGCGAGTGATGATCTGGGTTGAGCGTTTCGGATCGAAACGTACGGCCAGCGCCCACCAGACACGATCCATGTCGTCGGCGGCTATGTCATGGTCGACGATGATGATCCCCTTGACGCCGTAGTGACCGGTGGTGCTGCCGTTGATGGCATCGGCCACGTGGTTCGAGTGCCCCGGGTACATCTGCTTGACCGAGGCGACGACCCAGAAACGGCCGGTGGCCGCAGCGGGGAAGTAGACACTCTGGATTCCCGGCACCTTCATGGTTTCCAGGTCGTGCCACAGGGTGGCCGTACGGTTGATGGACTGGACCATGTGGGTGTCATTGATCGGCTTGCCGACCGTGGTTGACCAGAAGATCGGCTTGTTGCGATGGATGATCCGTTTCACGCGGATGACCGGCTTGGGATAGTCCTTCATCTTGTTGCCCGAGTAATAGCCGGTGTACTCGCCGAACGGCCCTTCTTCCATCAACTCCTCGGGATCCATCCACCCTTCGACGATGATCTCGGCGTTGGCCGGCAGAGTCAGTCCCGTAAGATCCGACTTGAATACTTCGATTGGACGGCCGCGCAGGGCGCCCCCCACGTCGTACTCATCGGTCTGGGCGCTGACCAGGGTGGAGGAGGCCAAAAACAGTATGGGATCGCCCCCCACCACGTAGGCGACAGGCATCTTCTCGCCCCGCTCCTGGTACTTTTTCATGTGGAAGTCGCCGTGCTTGCCGCTGATGATCTGGGAGCCGAGGATGTTCTTGCCCAGGATCTGGGAACGATAGGTGCCCAGGTTTGTCCAGCCCGTATCCGGGTCCTGGGTCACCAGGTAACCGGAGGTGCCGAAGAAACGGCCGCCATCATCGGGATAGAACCAGGGTGCGGGGAAGTTTTCCAGGTCCACATCTTTTTCTTCAATGATGTTTTCCATGACCGGCGGATTCTTGACAAAGGTCGGCTTGATCATCTGCTTGGTGGTCAGCTCCATCCATTTCCGGGAAAGCTGGCACATGGTGAGTGACGGGTCCTGTTCCAGGCAGATGGCGATACGTTCGGGGGTGGTGAAGGCACTGGTGAAAACCGGGATGGTGTTCCCCTTGACGTTCTCATAGAGCAATGCCGGCCCCTTCTGCTCTTCGTTCACCTTGGAGATGTGGGCAAGTTCGAATTTCCAGTCCACCTCAGCCTTGACGCGGTGGAGTACCCCATGAGCTTCCAGGGCTGCGATGTAGCTGCGAATGTCGTTGATGGGGGGTACCGCGGGCCGCGAGTCGAGTTCTTCGTTGATCTCTTTCACTTTAAGCTGTGTTGTGCTCATACTGCCTCCTTATCTGTTGGGTTTGTGAAGCAACCGTGGCTCCCGAGGGGTTAGTTCAGCCGCTTCCCTTCCAGCATGCTGGCCAGGATGTAGTCCATGGCCGAAGCGCCGCCCCTGGCAGCTCCCGGCGGTTGCTGTTTCTGGCTCCAGACCGTTTCCGGGCGCGCCTGCAGGATGAAGATGTTGCCGCCGAAGGGGAGGTCCTTATCCACCGCCCATTCGATGTCCATGGGGCGGCCGTAATGTTTTTCGATCAGCTTTCCCATCTTGGCCAGTTCGGTGATCTCGTCGTCCATGAGCGACTGTACCTTCTGCCGCTCGAACGGGACCTCGATGGGGCGGGACACCTGGGTCTTCTGGTCCACCGTGTAGTAGATCTCCTTCTGTGAAATGGTCCGCTCCAGGATATCCAGGGTGATCTTGTTGACCACGAAGTTGTCCGGGGTCACTTCCCCCGAAACCACCGACTCGCCGAACCCGTAGTTGGAGTCGATGACGATCACCGAGCGGTCGCCGTTGCCCGGATGAAGGGTGAACATCACCCCGGCGGTGAACGAGTTGGCCATCTTCTGCACCCCCACGCTGATCGCCACCTGCTCGTCGGCATACCCCTGGTTGATACGGTAGGCGATGGCCCGGCCGGTGTAGAGGCTGGAGATGCAGCGCCGCATGTTGTGCAGCACCTCGTCCGCACCGCGGACCCAGAGGTAGGTGTCCTGCTGGCCGGCAAAGCTTGCGCCGGGCAGGTCCTCGGCCGTGGCGCTGGAGCGGACCGCCACCGGCACCGCCGGCAGGCATGAGCGCACCGCCAGCTTGCGGTATCTCTCCGCCACCAGGTCTTCTATCTCGGCGGAGAAGGGGTGGGCCTCGATCATTTCCCGGATCGCCCCGCTGGTATTCTCCAGTGCCCCCATGTCACCGGCGTCGAGACCGGACACCATGGATTGAATCTCCCGGTCGATCCCGGCGTCGGTCATGAAGCGGCGATACCCCTCGGTGGTGAGCGCAAAGCCGGGAGGGACCCGCACGCCGGCGTTGATCAACTCGCCGAGTGATGAGCACTTTCCTCCCACCAAGGGGACCGAATCCTTCCGGCACTCCTCGAACCAGCAGACCAGCGGCGTGTCCTTCCCTGCCGAACGGACGGTTCCGTACTTGTTTCCCCACCTTTTGTCATGCATGTTCACTGCAGTGCTCATGTCCTTTGCCTCCTCTGTCCGGTTTCCTCAGCGGTCTATGGTGACGACGCCGGTGGCGCCGTCGACCCGGAGCATCATGCCGGTCCGGATGATCTTCGTCGCGTGGCCGGTGCCGACCACCGCCGGCATGCCGTATTCACGGCAGACGATTGCCGCGTGGCTCATGACTCCCCCCACATCGGTGATTGCCCCCTTGATCCTGGCAAAGGCCGGTGCCCAGGAGGGCGAGGTGGTGGGGGCCACCAGGATTTCTCCCTCCTGCAGCAGGCGGATGTCGTCCGCGCTGCGGCAGACCCGGGCTTTCCCCTCCACCACGCCGGGGCTGCCGGCGAAACCTTTCAGGGTGGTGATGCTGTCCGGATCGGAGATGTCCTGTACTTCGGACCAGTCCGAGATGGAGGAGTTGGTGACCCCCCAGAGCACGATGGTGAACGGCTCCCGGATCACTTCGGGGGGGATGCCGACGGCCGGCGGCGGACTCCACTCCTGGAACTTTTTCATCACCCCTTTGCGCCAGGCGATCTCCTTGGGCCATACCGCAGTGCCCCGGGGCTTGACGCCGGTTGCCCAGGCGGTGACCATGTCCCACAACCCCTGCTTGATCTCATCCCGGCGCAGATACCAGACATCCTCCACGTCCTCGAACATGCCGTGATCCTTCATTATGGCCGCCACTTCGCGCATCTTTTTCCAGAACACGGTATGGAACCAGTGCTCGACATAGAAGAGGTGGTTCTCCACATAGGGGAAGACCGTCTTGGCGGTGCCGAGCAGTTCGTCGAAGGTCTTGCGGTCCTCGTCCGATGTAATGAGGTCGCGGTACTCCTCGGTGATCCTGTCCCGTTCGGCTCGTACCTTTTCCATTGGCCGTTCTATGTCCATCCCCTGCCTGAGCTGATTGATGTAGGTGGCGATGCCGGAAAGCGGAATGTTCAGGTCGTCGTTCCACGACTTGTCGCTGTGGGACCAGCCGGTGCCGGTGGAGACGTGAAACCAGGGATACCGGGCCTCTTCCAGGGCATCCAGCCAGGTCCTGCCTTTCGGATGCGCCTTCAGCGCGGTCTCGGCATCCTGCCACTCCCCGAAGGTGGTCAGGATCAGGTCAACCCCCAGTTCGATGGCTTTCTTGGCCAGTTTTTTCAGCTCGTCGTCGGAGCGGTACATGATCACGTCGATACCGGCGATCATCTGGGTCACCCGCTGCAGCGGGATGCTCGGGAACAGCTTCTGCACAAAATCGAGGAAAAAGACGTAGGCGGCATAGCCGAGGTTGAGGAATTCGAAGTGGTACTGCCAGCACTGGATACCCAGGTTGATCAGGTCGTCGTAGGCTTTGATCAGATGAAATCCCTTTGATTCGCCGATTCCTTCCGTGACCACACTGATATCTTCAAGATCGGGGAGGCTGGGGATCGGCAGTTCTTCGATCTGCTTGATGATCCCCTTCATCTTCAGTTCCCACTTGGCCTCCAGCTCATTCCAGTTTTTGTAGTAGTAGCCGGCGCGTTCCATGAAGTTGGGTACGCGGCTCCCTACCTCTTCCGGGTCTGTTACCGGAACCGGCGAGATATACACGTAGCCGTTGATGATCCGGTGGTCGACGCCACGCACCGGCGGCACCTGGAAGATGCGGTTGTTGTACTGGGACAACCCCAGGTACCAGGCCTCATCCCAGATCGTGTCGAAGGGGTAGATCGGTTCGGGATAGTGGAGTCCATCATAAAACCAGAAGGATTGCGCTTCGTAAGTCATCCGTTCCGGGTCATCAGTGACGAACTGATACTGGTACGGATACATCCTCTCCCAACCTTCTGTTCCAGGGATTGTCCCGACATCATGTGGTTTTGGAAATTTCATCGCGTGTCTCCCGAATGTTCGTTGATGCTCCATGGTTAGTGATGCGAGGCCTCGTTGCCGTTGACGAAGGTTCTGGTTTGTGGTGAGTGGGACATTTGGGAGGGGTATGAGCATGCTCTGTGCCAAACAGTGTTTTGCAATGAGTGGGGCGCCCAGGTCTATCGATTGTGTTGAGCGAACAAGGCTGTTTTATCTGGCTAATGAGCGATTTGCGCGCTTCGTAAATTGCCTGCAAGAAGCCCGGGCTGAATCGGCAGTGGCGATCAGGCCTCTGTATTCGGCAGTTGACCATTTTGTAACTATTCTCGTTTACTCGTCCGGGAATTGGACAATTTTGTCAATTCGTGGCGGGGATACTGTTTGCCATGGCACCGCGGTAACGGCGCATAATGCGACGGAACGGAGAATTGGCGGTAGTTTGTTGTCCCTGGTTTGGGTGAGAGGCGGGCAGTGTGGTGGATTTCGCCGTGACATATTTGTCATGTGCATGTAATCTGTATAACGACGTTTTTGCATGGTACGAAACTGGTTCATCTGACAATCTGCTAGATTAAACAATGATAATAAAATATCGTTATGAAATGACGGTTCAAAAGATGATTCTGGTACCAATTTGCGGTGAGGTGGAAAAATGACTAAACAGCGACGTTCCGATAAATCTGGCTGCACATTGACGGACGGTGATCTCCTCGGACGGGTGCATTTCTGCAGGGAATCGGGGAATATCTGGCTGCACGAGCATCGCATGCTCCTGGTGCATGCCGAGGCGCAGGCCACTCTGCGGAGGGAGCTGATTGATACGCTCGGCATAGAGCGCGTGCAGGGGCTTCTCACACGCATGGGGTACGCGGCCGGCATGCACGATGCTGAACTCGTCTGTACGCGCGTTGAGGGTGCAACGGATGTGGAACTCTTTATGACCGGACCGATGCTTCATAAGCTGGAGGGAGAAGCCAATGTCATTACGGTCAAGGTCGACTTTGATCGAGCCACAGGAAGCTTCTACGGCGAGTTTATCTGGGAAAACTCATGGGAAGGCCAATGGCACAAGCGCCACTATGGAGCCTGTTCCGACCCGGTCTGCTGGAGTCAGATCGGCTACGCCTGCGGCTACTCGACGGCCTTCATGGGACGACCGATTTTGTACAAGGAAGTGGAATGCATAGGAATGGGGGATAATCATTGCCGCATCATCGGCAAGCCGATTGATGAATGGGATGACGCACGTGACTATGCGCGTCTTTTCAGCCGGGAGTCCATTGCCGAGCAGCTCATTGACTTGCAGACCCAGGTGGTACAGCTCCGCTCCGCCATAAACAGAAAGGAAAAGCTCCCCTCAGACGTTGTCGGCAATTCAAAGGTCTTTCGGGCGGCCTATGATCTGCTCCAACAGGCGGCCAAAAGCCAGATTACGGTGCTGCTCCTGGGGGAGACCGGCGTCGGCAAGGAGGTGTTCGCCCGCACCCTCCACGCCAGCGGTGCCCGCAACAAAGAACCTTTCATCGCCATAAACTGTGCGGCAATTCCCCATGATCTGGTGGAATCCGAGTTGTTCGGCCACTACTGTCCGGTTAATAGTTAAACAAATTCAGCTGGTTGCTGTTAGGGTTGTCGGGATTTCGCTTAAGAGCTTCCGCAACCAGCGATGAAATGGGCTTTTTCTCGAACAGATTGACCTCGAGAATCTGTAGAAAAGTGTAGAGCGAGCACGGGATGCCGAGTTTCTTCTTGGTGATCGCCACCAGCAGATAGATGCACAAGGCTACCCATATCTGACTCTTTACCGCATTGACCGATGTCCCGATGAACGACTTGATCCGCAGGTGCTGCTTGATCCATTTGAAAAACAGCTCCACCTGCCAACGCTGCTTATAGACCGCAGCTACAGTCTCTGCGGGGATCTCGAAGTTGTTCGTGAGAAACACCAATCGTTTGTTCCGTTCCTTGTCAACAAAGCTGACCCGGCGCAGCTTTTCCGGATAGCCTTTTTTCGACTTCTGAGTTACCAGGGTGATGATCTGGTCTGCCCGCACGCCTGTTTCTTTGTCCTTCGGATTGGAATACAGCCGCTTGCACTTCAGATTGTCCTTGGCGCGAACGACAAAGAAGGCCCCCTGCTGGTGAATGGCGTGCAGCCTAGCGAAGTCGACATAGCCTCTGTCCATCGCATAGAAGGTATCCTTTTCAACCGGCAGATGATCCAGCATCCTGACATCGTGGACCTTGCCGGTGGTTATGGCCACCCAGGTCGGGATTGGCCCGCGCAGATCAATGAGCGTGTGCATCTTGACCGCTGCCTTGGTCTTACGGAAATCGGCCCAGGGAAACAGGGAAAGGCACAGGTCAATGGTTGTCGAGTCGAAGGCGTACAGAGGTTGAGCAAGCTCGACTGCAATCGAATCGCTCTGATACTCCTTTTGCGCCATGCGGATCAGAACGTGGCCGAAGTCCTGAAAGATGCGCCAATCCCTGCGTTCGTTGGCATCGGCAAGAGTCGTCCGGGAGACGTCACCACGGAAACCGATGTGGTAAAGCTTCTCCTGATGAGAGTTCAGGCAGGTTTCGATATCCCGCAAACTCTCGCGACCGGCCATCTGGGCGTATCCCAGGCAGAGGAACTGGTCATAGGTTGAGAACTTCTTGACCCTGTGCTCCCCTCGGTATCGGCTGACACAGAGATTGAATTCGTACCGAGGCAAAAACTGCAAAAGCTGCTTGAAAACCGTTTTGCCGGATTGCATCGCCACCCTCCTGTGAAGTCAGGAAGGTAGCATCCGAAACGAATTCAAATCGAAAAAAGAACAATTGTGTCAAAGAGCCATAAGAATCAAACCGTTACAGAAGTACATTCAAACTTTACCGGACAGTAGTGTTGTTCGGCGTTGAAAAGGGTGCCTATACCGGGGCAGTAACGGCCCGTGCCGGGCGCTTCGAACGGGCGAACGGCGGTACTTTGTTTCTCGACGAGGTGGGTGATTTGCCCCTTTCGGCGCAGGCCAAGCTCTTGCGTGTCTTGCAGGAAGGTGAGCTCGAACGCGTCGGCGACCATAAAACCCGTAAGGTCAATGTGCGCTTGGTGGCAGCGACCAACATCGATCTGAAGCAACTGGTCCAGGAGGGGAGGTTCCGGTCGGACCTCTATTATCGGCTCAATGCCTTCCAGATCAACATCCCCCCTCTCAGGGAGCGCAAGGAGGATATTTCACTGCTTGCCCGACGTTTCCTGGAAAAATATTCCGCGATCCACGGCAAGAAGCTGCGCGGCTTCACCGATAAGGCCAAGCGTGCGCTCCTGGCCTATCCCTGGCCGGGCAACATTCGCGAACTGCAGAACATGATTGAGCGTGGCGTCATTCTTGCCCCAAGCGGCACCCGCATCGAGCTGGAGCATATGTTTTCGGCCAGCGGCGACGAGCATGCCCATGAACTCGGGCTCGACGGCAATGGCGATCTTAACGGCAGCCGCGGGAAAGGTGCTGAAGAAATTTGTGAGATGGTTTTTAGTGGCGCCATGACGCTGGATCAGCTGGAGGCCATGTTGATTGAAACCGCTGTGAGCAAGACCGGCGGCAATCTTGCCTCGGCTGCCAGGAAACTCGGCCTGACCCGGCGACAGTTTGCCTACCGATTGAACCGGCTGCATGAAGGAGAGGTGGCGGGAATAGGGGGCACTGCCTGACCATGGGGCAGGCAGGGCTAACCTGTCCGTAATCAGAACGAACTTTCTTATTAATTGATTAAACGATAAAACACGGTTACATGATTATTTGATCATATGATCAAATGCCTTGCCTTTGCTCGCCGATCAATGCATCAAGCCCGGTTACCTCCATGATCGCTTGCCTGATCCGCTTATGCCCTCCTTCGTGTGTCCGCAGCCGGTCCAGGTCGTAACTAGTCGTAACAAGACTGGTTTTTCAGAAAAAATAACAACCAATAATTACAGCATGCTGGCGAATGATTTTGCTGCTGGAATTGCGCTGTGTAAATGGACTGATAATTGCAAAACAGTATTTTACAAAAAGTACGATGGGTGCCGTTGCCGCCGGTCCCGTAGGTGCGGGGAGGGAGAGGGATTTCAATTCAAAAGGAGAGTAGACATGCTTAAATCATTCGATGAACTGATCGCTGCCGTTCAGGAAAAGCCGAAGAAGAAAATCGCCATCGTATCCCCGGAGGGGACGACGGTGATGAAGCTGGTCAAGCAGGCGCTGGAGGCGAAACTGGCCGAGTTCATCCTTGTCGGCGACGAGGGGAAGATAAAGACCATGTCGGCCGAGGCCGGCTTTGATTCGAATCTCATCAACATAATCAACATCCCGAATCAGAAGGATGCAGCGGAAGAGGCGGTCAGGCTGGTGGTTGTGGGCAGCGCCAACGCCATCATGAAGGGGAACCTTCCCACCGCCACCTTCATGCGGGCAATTCTGGACAAGCAGAAGGGGCTGAACGACAACAGGGTAATCAGCGAGATCACCATCTACGAAAAGATAGTGGACGCACCGGGAGGTGGTTTCCGTTTCCTCACCGATTGTGCCATCAACGTCCAGCCGACCCTGGACGAGAAGAAACAGATCATCGAAAACGCCGTCGGTCTGGCCCACAAGCTGGGAAACACATTGCCGAAGGTGGCGGTCATCTCGGCCGTCGAGGTGGTCAATCCGGCCATGCCCGATACCATCGAGGCTGCGGCCTTGAGCAAGATGGCGGAGCGGGGCCAGATCGAAGGGTGTCTTGTCGAGGGGCCGCTGGCCTTTGACAACGCCATATCCATGGAGGCGGCCAAGTACAAGAAGATCAAAGGCGAGGTGGCCGGCCAGGCGGATATCATCATGGCCCCCA
The DNA here is from genome assembly GCF_018531165.1 of Geobacter grbiciae. Taxonomy (NCBI): domain Bacteria; kingdom Pseudomonadati; phylum Thermodesulfobacteriota; class Desulfuromonadia; order Geobacterales; family Geobacteraceae; genus Geobacter; species Geobacter grbiciae. Next base: position 85,842 of record NZ_JAHDIW010000013.1, read on the forward strand.
ACCTCCTCTCAGCCAATCCCCTGCGCAAATGCCTGGTCTACTACACCCAGCAGCGGATCGCCACCGCGGTGATGGGGGCGAAAGCGCCGATCGTGCTCACGTCCCGCTCCGATTCGGCCGAAACCATGCTCCTTACCATTGCCCTGGCAGCGTACATATCCTGACTAAGGGAGCGTCCTGGCGGTCAATGGTAGGTGTGAAACAGGCAGCCGAGCCTCGTGCAAAAGCCATCTCGTCTCCCCGCAATGGGAGGAGGTTGCGCGAGGCTCGGCCGCCGGCATGGATGTGCCGGGGAGTGGAGGGGAAAGGCTGCTGTACCGAAGAAGGGGCGGGGCAGGGAGGTAAACGATTGACGGGACGGTGCCGGATCGTTCGTTGAGGCAAAGGGTTCAGCTGTTCTGGGTTTTGATCTCAGCCCGCTGGCGTGCGCCCTTCAGGGCGGTTTCCAGGGTGATTGTGTCCAGAACTGCTTTGGTGAGGTCGTCGATTTCGTTCGCGATGCTCTTTAGCTCCGCAAGTATCGGGACGTCTAAAGGGCTTCCGTGGGGCACATCAAGCTCGGATTCCATATTTTCGAACATCTGGATTATATCCAGCAACGTCGTTCGCTGAATGTTGCCCGAAAACCGATAGCCGCCGCCAACGCCGCGTACTGCCTGTACCAGTCCTTCGTGGACCAGGTCGCGCATGATTTTTGCGAGATGATGGGGAGATACGCCGTATTTGGAAGCGATCTCGCCGGTCGACAACTGCCGCTCAGGGTCGCTGGCCAGTTCCAGTACGGCAAATAGGGCGAAAAGGCTGGCTTTATTGAGTCTCATGGTATTCCCTCTCCAGGGTGAAACGTATGTGGAGTTTTGCCATGCACTTTGTATTGCAGAGGGCAGCCGGCAACCTTTCGGTCAGTCGAGCGGTTTCTCCAGCTCGATATACCTGCCCGTCCGTAAGCCCATGCTGCGAAAGAAGGACAAGGTCAACTTGTTATCGCGATCAACCATGGTGCGTACCGTGGTGACCCCGGCCTGTTTCAAGCGGGCGGATATTTCGTCGAACATGCGCCGGCCGATGCCTCCCTCACGCGCTTTCGGCGAAACGGCAATGGCAAACACCCACCCGCAGGGTGGTGACCCGAATTCCCAGGCGCGAACCTCGCCGGCAATGAATCCGACAACCCTGCCGTTCGATTCTGCCACGAGGAAGATCCGATCGCTTTTGCCGCCGGTAACAAAACGGTCAAATATCCCGCGCCAGTAATCAGCCTTTTCCGTCTTGGAAGTGACGGTATCCAAGGAGATTACATCGTTGAGATCGCTTGGCTTTGCGTTACGGATGGATAATTGATCGCTCATTCGTGACCTTGCCGGCACTCGCATCTGGAACCGGGCCGGCGCTCTTTCTCTGGCCCGGTGTGCGAGATAGCCCAAAAATATTTTCCGTGCTTGAATGATCCTCTTGGTAAAAGTGGTACCATAATACCGTAATAGGTCGGGGGATTCAAGGATATTTCCGCAGATTGTTTTTTATCTCGTTATTGCGGGAGGTAAATCTATGAAAATGCAACTGTTTATTGCATGTGAGCTGCTTCGTGCCAAGTGCGCCGGAATTGTCTTGACATCTAAAATATTAAAATGGTACCAAAATACTATAATATCTCGTCCCCGGTGTCCAGGTAGACGGCACGTTTTTGAACAGATCGTTTGATATGTGAGGTGTCTATGTCCCCGTCAGATATCTATGGGAGAAAGATAAATTACCTCCGGTTATCGGTAACGGATCGCTGCAATCTCCGGTGCACATACTGCATGCCGGCCTCTGGCATCAAGAAGCGCGCACACTCTGACATCCTGAGCTACGAGCAGCTGCATCGGATTGCGGAAGCGGCGGTAGACATCGGTGTCGAGAAGATCCGGATAACCGGTGGTGAACCGCTGGTCAGAAAGGGGATGCCCGGTTTTCTTGCCGGCCTGAAGCGGATTCCCGGCTTGAAGAAACTCGTCCTGACCACAAACGGCGTGTTTCTGGGGAGTATGGCCGGTGAATTGAGAGACGCCGGTGTTGAAAGTGTCAACATAAGCCTGGATTCGCTGCGTCCCGACGTGTTTTCCCGGATTACCCGGCGCGGCGATTTGTCCAGGGTGTTGGAGGGAATCGCCGCTGCCGAGCATGCCGGGTTTGAGCATATCAAGCTGAACATGGTGGTGATGCGCGGGGTAAACGACGCCGAGGTGCTGGATTTCGCAGCGCTGACCCTCGATAGGCCATTGAAGGTGCGATTCATCGAATATATGCCGACGCTGAAGGAACGGAACTGGCAATCCTTCATGGTCCCCGGGGACGAATTGCTGTCCCGGCTTTCAAAACGGTATCCACTGCGAAAAGTGACCAATGACGCACTTGACGGGCCGGCCGTCTACTACCGGATTGACGGGGCCGCGGGAACGCTCGGATTCATCACGCCGATATCCAGCCATTTCTGCCAGAACTGCAACCGGATCAGGGTCACCTCTTCGGGAACGGTAAAGAGCTGTCTGTTTGACGATGGGAAAACGAGCCTCAAACCTTATCTTGACAATGGCGATGACGCCGGACTGCGGGAAACGCTGCGCCAGGTTGCCGGCATGAAACCCCACAGGCACATGTTCATGTCCCGGGAAGCCGACAACCATTCGTTCACCATGTCGCAGATTGGCGGGTGACGGACGCGAAGTCCGAAGGAGAATCCGATGGGTAAAGTCATGGCAGTCTGCGTGAGCAAAAACAAAGGCGAACGGAAGACCCCAGTGGATAGTGTCCGCCTGCTCCCGAACCATGGCATCGACGGCGATGCCCACGCGGGGGATTGGCACCGCCAGGTAAGCCTCCTGGCGCAGGAAAGCATTGAGAAGATGCAACGTATGGGACTCTCGGTGCAGGCGGGGGATTTTGCCGAGAACATCACCACCGTGGGAATCGATCTCCCCGGCCTGCCGATCGGAACACGGCTCAACGTGGGAGAAACGACCCTGGAAGTTACCCAGATAGGGAAGGAATGCCACACGCGCTGTGCCATCTATTACCAGGCCGGTGACTGCGTGATGCCAAAGGAAGGGATCTTTGCGAAAGTCGTGCGCGGTGGCGGGATACGGCCGGGGGATGCCATCGACGTCGTGAAGCCTGTGAACTGAAACCTTACCCACGGTGGGGAGTCGCAGATTTTGTGATTCTGGCGGCTCTATTTTTTCGACCAACGGCTCTCGGCGTGACCTGTGCGGCGGCGACAGAGTCTACGCCGTTGTTATGTGCTGTTTTTTGTAAAATACCAGAAAATCGCTTGGAGAAAGAACCATTACTCCCTGACACAGTTCCATTGGGAAATGCACTTGATTTCCTGTAACTACGCATATCGAACATGCGGCTATGGTGACTTCCAAGAATGGTTCATCATCAATATCGGGGAGAGGTTGGGGAAGCGGAGAGGAAGCAACGGTAACCCCACGATGTTCAATATGATCGAGGAGTGCTGCCACCTTGTCTTTGTCAAATGTGAACTTAGGGCGGTTGAGCCGGTGCGCAGCTGTTTCGCGCGACCGGTTGAGCGCGTGGTGTACGCCCGGCATGGGCGTGAACTTATGGGTGCAAGTACCCTGTGCGTAGAATCCAACAGGTCGTGAGACAGCGTAAAAGGCCGGGGTGTCCAGGCAAGTCAGCACCACATGACGAAGTCCCGCGGATTCAGGATGCCAAGGTAAATGCTGCGGTTGTATGGCGGCAGTTCACGTTCTTATCCGGGGAGATCAGCTCCACATGCGTTTCGTGAAGACGTCGCCACTCATGGTGATGTGGAGGCCGGGGGAGAATAACCCCCGGCTATCCGATTGGAAGGGAATTCTGCTATTACCCCTCTATCTTGGAGGGGCCATGTTCGGAAATTTTTCAGCAAATGTCTTCTCGCTGGTTTCCATCATCCGCTTCCCCTCTGAAATCATCACATCTGCTTCTTCAATTTTGTCCTTTCCGTCCTCTATCATTTTCTGCCCTTTTTTCTTTAACTCCTCACCTTCGATAAGCAGGCTATTCCCCTCATTCCACTTTTTAGACAGTTCCCGGGCAGTTTCACCCTGGAGAAGCATCGTATCGCCCACGGTAGGCTTAGAACTCGCACACCCACCAGCAAGCATGGTTACAACGATAAGGCACACCTTGCTCCAACACGCTTTTCGCATGATATCTCCTTTGGGGTTGTTATGAATATGTCTGACGGGGCCGAGGCTGACCCGCCCACTCAGGTTTTTCGGGCGGGCAGCATCCACGGGTCTGTTGGGCGCGTGCCGTTGTAGGATCAGGCGGCACGTCCCATCTCTTCACGAATAACTTTGCGCAAGGTCTCTTCAAGGTTGGCTGAATCATTCTTTAGGTACTTACGCAAGGCATCGTTAATCAGTGTCTGATAGCCTTTGCCCGCTGCATCCGCACGATTACGAAACTCTTCGAGGATGGCATCGTCTAGATAAATGGTGATCCGCGTTTTCCCGGTCTGCGGCACGACAGCGCCACGCTTTGCTTTAGAAAAATCGTATTCAGCTTTCATAGCATTTCCTTTCTTTCACGGTTGCCGGACGTGCCGAAATAAGCCGGATTTCCTCACCGCGGTATGTGAAGACGACAACAAGAACTCTCCCGATAGCATCCACACCAATCGACACGAATTTCTGCTCTCCGTCCGCGTCCTTGCCTTCGCGCTTCAGGGCCATGGGATCAAACAGTACTGGTTCAGCATCGGAGAACCTGATCCCATGCTTGCGGTAGTTGGTTGCAGCCTTGTTCGGATCGAAGGTAATTTTCATGATTTACCCACATAATATGTATTTTGTATGCATATATCAAGGGAAGAGAACAGAGAGATTTGTAGGCGTCAAAGGGCTTATTAAGCAGGCCTCCAGCGATGACTACAGTCATTGCATCGTTTCTTTTCCGTTTGCAGGAGCAGAGGCAGTCCCAATAATTCCCAAGTCAGAAATTAATTCAACGAATTCATCTGGATGCTTATCTCGAAAGTCATCATGGCGTAGTTAAAAGTTTATACGGTGGTTCCGCATCGCTTCGCACCGCGTAAACTCTTAACACGTTGACCGGGTTTAAGAATGAGGCGGGTTTTCATTGTTCTCTCGGGGCAGTAAATTTCGCCAACTATACGCAACTTTTGATGAAATATAAATTAAAAATCATGAACGTGTGACGCCACGCCCACACCCGGTTTCTTCCCGAACCACCGAACTTCTCCGCAATATCTGGTAATTTCACAATCCGTTTCAGGTGGCCCCGATGTGGCCGGAGCAAGAAGAAAAAAAGTGCTTGACACTAAATTGGTAATGAAGTACTAATTTACATAAATAGAGCTTGAAACGTTGTTTGAATAGCAGGTCTTGTACGAAACTATCCAATGGGGAGGAAAAGCAATGGCGACAACAGACGAGATAATCGCAAGGACCGCACCGGGGCATCTGATCGATCACAATCTTATCGACCGCGAGGTGGAGAGCCTCTGCGACGGCATGGTCCGGTACGAGAAGCGGCCGGCCAAGCGTCGTGACGGTTCGGTGGTGGAGGGGCTCTATAACGCCTGGATCATCTTCAATAACCCCAAGCAGTACAACTCCTATACCACCGACATGGTCAAGGCCACCATCCTGGCCTTCCGTCGCGCCTCCGTCGACCGCGAGGTGAATGCCGTGGTCTTCACCGGCGTGGGCGACAAGGCGTTCTGCACCGGCGGCAACACCAAGGAGTACGCGGAGTACTACGCCGGCAATCCCCAGGAGTACCGGCAGTACATGCGGCTGTTCAACGACATGGTCTCCGCCATCCTCGGCTGCGACCGGCCGGTCATCTGCCGGGTGAACGGCATGCGGATCGGCGGCGGCCAGGAAATCGGCATGGCCGCAGACTTCAGTATCGCCCAGGATCTGGCCAACTTCGGCCAGGCAGGCCCCAAGCACGGTTCGGCCGCCATTGGCGGGGCAACCGATTTCCTGCCGCTCATGATCGGCTGCGAGCAGGCCATGGTCTCCGGTACCCTCTGCGAGCCCTTCTCGGCCCACAAGGCGGCCCGGCTCGGCATCATCGCCGATGTGGTCCCGGCCCTCAAGGTCGGCGGCAAATTCGTCGCCAACCCCACCGTTATCACCGACCGCTTCCTGGACGAGTATGGCAGGGTAGTCCAGGGCGAGTTCAAGACCGGCGCTGACTTCAAGGCGGGGCAGGCCCAGATCAAGGAAGGGGAGATAGATCTCAGCCTTCTCGATGAGAAGGTGGAAGAACTCTGCGCCAAGCTCCTCGACACCTTCCCCGAGTGCATGACCAAGAGCCTGGAGGAGTTGCGCAAGCCGAAGCTCCAGGCGTGGAACCTGAACAAGGAAAACTCCCGCGCGTGGCTGGCGCTTAACATGATGAACGAGGCCCGCACCGGTTTCCGCGCCTTCAACGAGGGGACTAAGGAGACCGGCCGCGAAATCGACTTTGTGAAGCTTCGCCAGGGTCTGGCCAAGGGAACTCCCTGGACTGAGGAACTGATCGAGAGCCTCATGCCGACCGGCCAGAAGTAAAGGATGCAGAACGCGTCCGGTGCCTCTTCTGGACTGGGGCACCGGACGCAGGAAGCGCGGAAAGCATTTCGAAAAGAGTCTCTAATCAAATAATGTTTGACAGAAAATAAGTATTGTAGTACTAAATTACCAAAGAGCAACAATGTTGCATCGGTCCCGATAGGCGGAGCCCGTATTAAGGTTACTTACGAAGGGGTAATAATATGAGGTATGCAGAGACCGGATATGTTCTGGAAGTCGATCTGACCAAGGGAAGCATTGAGAGGGTGGCCACGGATCCGAGGGACACCGAGATGTATCTCGGTGGGTTGGGAACCAATGCCAAGATTCTGTGGGACAGGGTTCCCCCTGAAGTCGAGCCATTCTCTCCGGAGAATCTCCTGATTTTCGCCGCAGGCCTGTTGTGCGGGACGCCGGCAACGGGATGCAACCGCACCATCGTCTCCACCGTTTCTCCCCAGACCAAGCTGATGGCTTTCTCGATGATGGGGGGATTCTGGGCGCCGGAACTGAAGTATGCCGGTTATGACAAGATCATCTTCCGCGGCAAGTCGCCGGAGCTGGTCTACCTCTATATCAATAACGACAAGGTTGAGATTCGTGACGCCTCCCACCTGAAGGGAAAGGGGGCCATCGAGACGGCGGAGATCATCAAGAAGGAGCTGAACGAGCCGCGGGCCCAGGTGGCCGCCATCGGCAAGGCCGGGGAAAACCGGGTCTTCTATGCCTCCATCGAACAGGGGCGGTCCAGTGCCAGCCGCGGCGGGATCGGCGCCGTCATGGGGGACAAGGGGCTTAAGGCCGTCGTCGTGCGCGGGACCAAGGACCTCTGTGTGGCCAAGCCGGAGGAGTACATCGGTCTCTGTAACGAGGTGCTCGACTACATCAAGCACCGGGAAGAGAATCCGATTCCGGACGTCATGCCGATCCTGGCCGGCCTCGGGTCGCCCCAGGAGATGAAGGTTCACGACGAAAAGTGGCACACCGAGAACTTCAACTGGGGTAACGCCCGTACCCGCCGGAAGGACTTCTGGACCGACGAGGTGTCGCACGCCTGGGAAAAAACCATGGATAAGGCCCGGACGCGCCTCATCAGCTGCTACAACTGTCCCATGAAGTGCGGGGCCACCATTTCCATGGAGGGGCTCCCCACCTACATGATGAAGTGCTTCACCAAGCTCACCTATACCATGGCCGCCTATTCGGACCTGGATTTCGGGCTGCGGATCGCCCAGAAGGCCACCGAGTACGGGCTTGACGGCTTCTCCGCCCCGCAGGTCATGGCCTTTGCCTTTGAACTCCTGGAAAAGGGAATCCTCAAGGAGTCCGACTTCCCGGGCCTGCCCGAGGGGAACGAAGAGAGATTCTTCTACCTCCTCGACAAGATCGTCAATCGCGACGGCATCGGCGACATCCTGGCCAACGGCACCTACTGGGCGGCGCAGGAGATCGGCAACGGGGCCGAAGAGTACGCTCACAACAACATCAAGAAGCATGAGCAGCTGCCGCTCAAGCTTTCCATGCTCAACCCCATCTACTATCTCATGTACTGCACCGGGGAGAAGATCAACATCACCCAGATCGAAGGGCAGTTCCCCCAGGCGCCGTATCCGAAGCTCGAGCAGCGGGAAGCCTTTGTCAAGGACTGGATCCAGGTGCCGGACGAGAAGTTCAAGAAGATCTTCCTGGAGTGGGAGCCCCGCGGCGAGAAGTCGATGCCGCACTTCCCCACGGTCGACATGTGCTGCGACATCGTCGACTGGCAGGAGATGATGCACTACATCGACGACGCCCTCGGGCAATGCGCCGGCCTCTCCTCGTTCCCCCTGAAGCCGCCGTACCACATCCACAACTATCCCAAGTTCATCGCGGCAGGCGCCGGTATCGAGATGGACACGGAGAAGCTCAAGAAGGCGGCGAAGCGCTACCGCACCCTGGTCAGGGCCTTCAACATCAGAAGGGGGATGAGAAGGGTCGACGAGCAGCCCCCCGCGAACCACTGGAAGAACAGGTTCCCCGAGCTGGAGAAGGAGCTTCTGGATTCCTACTACAAGCTCAAGGGATGGAACGATGACGGCATCCCGACGAAGGAAACCCTGGACGATCTGGGTCTGGGCTACGTGGGCGAGGAATTCATCAAGCGCGGGATTCTGTCGGCCAGCTGAAAAGGCTTCCGCGGCAACAGAGTTACTTGAGAGTGGAGGGCGAGAACTTGAACAGCGAGACGAAGAAGAGAATAGTCAAGACCATAAATATCGATGCCGACAAATGCAATGGTTGCCGGGCCTGCGAAGTTATCTGCTCCGCCTTCCACGCCATGCCGCCGTACAGCAGCAACAATCCGGCCCGCTCCCGGGTCAGGGTGGTGCGCGACCCGCTTCGGGACATCTATGTGCCGCTCTATGCCGGGGAGTACACCGAGTCGGAATGCATCGGCCGGGACAAGTTCATCATTGACGGCAAGGAGTACGACGAGTGCGGGTTCTGCCGGGCATCCTGCCCCTCCAGGGACCTGTTCCGGGAGCCCGATTCGGGCCTTCCCCTCAAGTGCGACCTCTGCGACGGCGAGCCCGAGCCCCTCTGTGTCAAGTGGTGCCTCGTGGGTGCCCTGAGCGTCACGGAGCGGGAAGTGGAAGAGCCCGATGAGAGCGTGAAGAGAACCGAGATGGAAATAGGTCTGGAATCCCTCATCAGCAGATTTGGCGCTGACGTGATCGCCGATACGGTTGAGCAGCTCACCAAAAAACGCTAACTCGACAGAACAGGATGGGTGCCATCGTGGAAACCGTTACTCCATACAAAGAGATCATAGATGTCATCAAAGAAAAGGGGGGCGACTCGCTCAAGTACTGCTACCAGTGCGGTCTGTGCGATTCGGTCTGCCCCTGGAACCGGGTACGGCAGTTCAGCATGCGCAAGATCGTCCGTCAGGGGACGTTCGGCCTGACCGAGATCGAGCAGGAAGACATCTGGCGCTGCAGCACCTGCGGCACCTGCCCCAGCCGCTGCCCCAGGGGGGTGAACCAGATCGAGGCCGGGGTCGCCATGCGCCGGATCGGCGCGGAATACGATGTCTATCCCGGCCACGTGGGGACGATCCGCAACGTGGTGGCGAGCCTCACCTCCGAGGGGAACTCCCTGGGGGGCGATCGGACCCAGCGGGGTGATTGGGCCAAGGACCTGCCGGTCAAGCCCTATGCCGAGGGGATGGAGCTTCTCTACTTCACCGGCTGTTACCTGAGCTACGACCCGAGGATGAGAAAGGTGGCCGCTGCAACCGCCGCCATTCTCAACAAGGCCGGGGTTGATTTCGGCATCCTCGGATCAAAGGAGAGCTGCTGCGGCGAGAGCATCCGCAAGACCGGCAACGAGGAGCTGTTCAAACGGCTGGCCAAGGAGAATATCAAGCAGTTCATCGACAACGGCGTCACGAAGATACTCGTTTCCTCGCCCCACTGCTACCACACCTTTGTGAACGAGTATCCTGAGTTCAAGGTGAACTTCGAGGTGGTTTTCATCTCCCAGTACATCGGCCAGCTCATCAACGAGGGGCGGCTCACGATTACCGGTGAGTTTCCCAAGGCGGTCACCTACCACGACCCCTGCTACCTGGGGCGCCACAACGGTATCTACGACGAGCCCCGGGAGGTGTTGAAAAAGGTTCCCGGCCTGGAGTTGCTGGAGATGGCCGACAACCGGGAAAGCAGCCTCTGCTGCGGCGGTGGCGGCGGCCGGATCTGGATGGAGACGCCGAAGGAAGAGCGGTTCTCCGACCTGAGGCTCAGGCAGGCGGTCGATGTGGGAGCAACGGTGCTGGCCACCTCCTGCCCCTACTGCATCACGAACTTCACGGACAGCAGCCTTGATCTGGCGGAGCATGAGAAGGTCGAGGTGAAGGATCTCACGGAAATCATCCTGGAAGTGATCTAGGCACTGAGCCGGAGCAACGGAAGCAGAGTATTGAAAGCACTCCAGTCGAAGGGCGAACTTCTATGAATACCTCAGACAGAAACATTGGTGACGTACTTATTGTCGGCGGCGGGATCAGCGGTATTCAGGCCGCTCTCGATCTGGCCAATTCGGGGTTCCGGGTCTTCCTGGTCGACAAATCTCCCGCCCTGGGCGGCAAGATGTCGCAGTTGGACAAGACCTTCCCCACCAACGACTGTTCCATGTGCATCGAGTCGCCGAAGTTCATCGAATGCGCCAGGAACCCCAACATCGAGATCATCACCTATACGGAAGTGGAGCGTGTCGACGGCGAGGCGGGTGACTTCAGGGTTACGCTGACCAAGAAGCCCCGGTACATCTCCGAGGAGAAGTGCACCGGCTGCAACATCTGCGTGGACTACTGCCCGGTCAAGATTCCCGACCCGTTCAACCAGAACCTGTCCGAGAACAAGGCGGTCCATATCTACTTCTCCCAGGCAGTTCCCTTGGTCACCTATGTGGACCCGGAAACCTGCCTCTATCTCAAAGAGGGGAAGTGCCAGATCTGCGTCGGCGCCTGCAAGACCAAGGCGATCGATCTCCACCAGAAGCCGGAGACCATGGTGGTGGAGGTGGGGGCGATCATCCTCTCCCCCGGCTACGAGACCTTTAACCCGAAGCTTCGGGGCGATTTCGGCTACGGCCGGATGCAGAACGTAGTCACCAGCCTCGACTTCGAGCGGATTCTCTGTGCCACCGGTCCCTACGAGGGTGAGATCCTGCGCCCTTCGGACAAGAAGCACCCCCACAAGATCGCCTGGATCCAGTGCGTCGGCTCCCGGCAGGTGAACGAGGGTGGGAACAACTACTGTTCGGCCGTCTGCTGCGCCTACAGCCAGAAGCAGGTGATCCTGGCCAAGGACCACGACGCCGACCTCCAGGCCACCATCTTCCACAACGACATCCGGGCCTACGGCAAGGACTTCGAGCGCTTCCACCAGCGTGCGGAAAAGCTCTCCGACGTGCGCTTCATCCGGAGCTACGTAACCGTGGGGAGGGAGATTGAAAGCACCAAGAACGTCACCATCCGGTATTCGACCCTTGACGACGGGGTGAAGGAAGAAGAATTCGACATGGTGGTCCTGTCGGTGGGCCTCAATCCGCCAAAGGATGTTGAGTCGCTGGCCCAGAAGATCGGCATCGAGCTCACCAATCAGAAATTCTGCAAGAACAACCCCTACAACCCCATCGAGACCTCCCGCAAGGGGGTCTTCGTTAGCGGCGCCTTCCAGGGGCCCCTCGACATCCCGGAGTCGGTCGTGACCGCCAGCGGCGCTGGCGCCCTCTGCGGCCAGCTCCTCTCCTACCGGCGCGGCCGGCTGGAGCGGGAGCGGGTCTACCCGCCGGAGAAGGATGTCTCCCAGGAGGAGTTGAAGATCGGGGTCGTCGTCTGCTACTGCGGCGCCAACATCGGCCGGGTCGTCAATATCCCCGAAGTGATCGAATACGCGGCCACGCTTCCGAACGTCGCCTGGGCCGGCGAGAACCTCTTCGCCTGCTCCACGGAGAACGCCAAGCAGATCTCTGACGCCATCGTGGCAAAGGGGCTCAACCGGGTTGTCCTGGCCGCCTGCACCCCGCGGACCCACGAGCCGCTCTTCCGCGATACCTGCCGGGAAGCGGGGCTCAACCAGTACTTCTTCGAATTCGCCAACATCCGCGAGCACTGCTCCTGGGTCCACTCCCGCGAGAAGGAGAGCGCCACCCAGAAGGCAAAAGAGATCGTCAGGATGTCCGTGGCCCGGGCCGCGCACCTGGAGCCGCTGCAGGAGTTCCAGCTGCCGGTGGACCACACGGGGCTCGTGGTCGGCGGCGGGGTGGCCGGCATGACCGCCGCCCTCAACATGGCCGAGCAGGGTTTCGAGGTCTACCTGATCGAGAAGGACGACGACCTGGGTGGCATGGCACGGCGCCTCCACTACACCCTGGAGGGGATGGATGTCCAGTCCTACCTCGCGGACCTGGTCAAGAAGGTCTACCGGCATCCTCGGATACATGTCTGGACCGATGCGAATATCACCGACGTCTCCGGCTACGTGGGGAACTTCGTCACCACGGTGGCCTCCCAGGGTCGCAACCGGGAAGTGAAGCACGGCGTGGCCGTGATCGCCACCGGCGCCCAGGAATACAAGCCCACGGAATACCTCTACGGCCAGAGCGACCGGGTCTTGACCCAGCTGGAACTGGAAGGGGAGATCGTCAGCCAGAGCGAGAAGGTGACGGGCGCCCAGAGCGTGGTGATGATCCAGTGCGTCGGCTGCCGCCAGGCGGACCGCAACTACTGCAGCCGCGTCTGCTGCAGCCAGGCCATCAAGAACGCCCACAAGCTCAAGGAGATCAATCCGGAGATGGAGATCCAGATCATCTTCCGGGACATGAGGACCTACGGCCTCAAGGAGACTTACTACCGCGAGGCGTCGGAGAAGAACGTGAAGTTCATCCGCTACGAGGCGGACACCAAACCGGTGGTGGAGGCTGCCGGGGATGGCTTCAAGGTCACGGTCCCCGATCCGGTCCTTGGCCAGATGATGGAGCTGGAAGCCGACCTGGTGGTGCTCGCCGCCGCGGTCATCCCGGCCGAATCAAGCCAGGACGCCGGGAAGTTCTTCAAGGTCTCCAACAACCCCGACGGCTTCTTCCAGGAGGCCCACGTGAAGCTCAGGCCGGTGGATTTTGCGGCGGACGGTGTCTTCCTCTGCGGCACGGCCCACTATCCGAAGCACCTGTCGGAAACCATCAGCCAGGCCTATGGCGCAGCAGGACGCGCCGTGGGGATCCTCTCACGGGAGACGGTCACCGCCTCCGGGGCCGTATGCGATGTGACCGAGAGCGACTGCGTATCCTGCGGGGCCTGCATCACCGCCTGTAAGTACGGCGCCATCTCCTTTGTCGACACGCCCCAGGGGAAAAAGGCGCGGGTCGAACCGATCCTCTGCAAGGGTGACGGTCTCTGCAACGCGAAATGCCCGACCGGGGCCATTTATCTGAAACACTACACGGACGACGAGATATTTGCCCAGATCGACGCGGCCTTTCCTGAGCACTAGGAAGGCACTACACAGAGGGCAGCGGCTGTTGCCCGGGAAGGAGAGTACAGATGAGTAACGGACTAGATCATAAACCCAGCGTAGTCGGTTTTCTGTGCACATGGTGAGCGTACGGCGCTGCCGACCTGGCTGGAGTTTCCAGACTGCAATATACAACTGAAACAAAGATTATCCGCGTAATGTGTACCGGCAGAGTGGACCTGGCATTCGTGCTCAGGGCATTCTCCAAGGGGGCTGACGGGGTGTTCATCGGTGGCTGCTGGCCCGGCGAATGCCACTATGTCACCGAAGGTAACTACGATGTGCTGAAGAACGTGCACATCGCCAAGAAGATCCTGGAGAGGATCGGCATCAATCCCGACAGGCTGCGACTCGAATGGATCTCCGCCTCGGAGGGGATGCGGTACGCCGAGGTGATGAACGACTTCGGCAAGAGGCTGAAGGAGCTGGGGCCGTTGGGCAAAGGGGAAGGAATAGAGCCGGGCGCCCTGAAGCTCAGGCTGGAAGCGGCCAACAAGCTGGTACCGTACGTGAAGCTGGTGGAACGGGAACGGCTGCGGCAGCGCTTCAAGACGGAGCAGGAGTACACTGATTTCTTCGCCAGTGATGAGCTGAAAAAGCTCTTTGACGAACTGGTGGCAAGCAAGCTGGCGGTGAGCCAGATTACGCTTCTCCTGCAGGACAAGCCCCTGAACACGGGAGAGATCGTAACAACCCTCGGCATGAACGCATCAGAAGTATCACGGCACTTGAAGAGCGCGACCATGCACGGGCTGGTCAGGTTCGACGAAGAGCTGAAGCGGTACGCACTGGCCTGATATGAAGGCGGATGCGGACTACGGAAGAAAAGGAAGGCGACCATGGATATCTCAAAAATAGACCAGATCATTGACAAGCATGACGGTGAAACCAGTTCGCTCATACAGATCCTGCTGGATATCCAGAGCGAGCACAATTGGTTGCCCAAGGAGGCGCTGAAAAGAGTCTGTGAGAGACTGCAGGTGCCCATGAGCCGCATCCAGCACATTGCCACGTTTTACAAGGCCTTCAGCCTCGTTCCGAAGGGGCGTCATCAGGTTCACGTCTGCATGGGGACCGCCTGCCACGTCCGGGGCGCCCAGCGGGTCCTCGACACGGTGCAGGAGGTGACCGGCGTCAAGTCAGGCGAGACGGACTCCGACATGAAGTTCAGCGTCGAAACCGTTAACTGCCTCGGTTGCTGCGCCCTGGGACCGGTAATGGAAGTGGACGGCAAGCACCATGGCAACATTGCCCCGTCCCAGATTGCATCCGTGCTGAATAACTGCGAGTAAGGGTGATTTATGACAAGGTTGAACTCCCCTGAAAAATTGGAATGTGCCAGGAAGGACATCGTCTCCCGCATTGACCCGACCAAGCCGTGCATCTCGGTATGCGCCGGCGCCGGCTGCCTCGCCTCCGGGGCAGCCGAGGTCATCGCGGCCTTCAAGACGGAGCTTGAATTCCATGGCCTGACGACTGAAGTGAACACCAAGGGAACCGGTTGTCCTGGCTTTTGCGAGCGTGGACCCATCGTGATGATCTACCCCGAGGGGATCTGCTATCTCAAGGTGAAGCCCGAGGACGTCCCCGAGATCGTCTCCCACACCATCAAGGAGAAAAAGGTGGTGGACCGCCTCCTCTACGAGGATCCGGCCACGGGAACGAGGGCACTGCGGGAGTCGGATATTCCCTTCTACAAGAACCAGCAGCGTAACATCCTCAGCGAGAACATCCGGCTCGATTCCAAGAGCATGGACGACTATCTCGCCATCGGCGGCTACTCGGCCCTCTCCAAGGTCCTCTTCCAGATGACTCCGGAAGATGTGATGGGCGAGATCAAGAAGTCGAACCTGCGGGGGAGGGGAGGGGGCGGCTTCCCCGCCTGGAGGAAGTGGGAAGAGTCCCGCAATGCCCCGGACCCGATCAAGTACGTGATCGTCAACGCCGACGAGGGTGACCCCGGCGCCTTCATGGACCGGGCGCTCATCGAGGGGAATCCCCACTCGATCCTCGAAGGCCTGATCATCGGCGCCTATGCGGTCGGCGCCCATGAGGGGTTCATCTACGTCCGCCAGGAATATCCCCTGGCCGTCGAGAACATCAACCTCGCCATCCGGCAGGCCAGTGAGCGCGGTTTCGTCGGCAAGGATATCCTCGGGTCGGGTTTTGATTTCACCGTTAAGGTGCACATGGGTGCCGGCGCCTTTGTCTGCGGCGAGTCCTCGGCACTCATGACGGCACTGGAGGGGCGAGCCGGCGAGCCGCGGCCCAAGTACATCCATACCGCCGTCAAGGGGGTCTGGGACCACCCGAGCGTCCTGAACAACGTGGAAACCTGGGCCAACGTTCCCCAGATAATCAATAAGGGGGCCGACTGGTTCACCTCGTACGGCACCACGGGGAGCACCGGGACCAAGATCTTCTCCCTGGTGGGGAAGATCACCAACACAGGTCTCGTGGAAGTGCCGATGGGCGTTACCCTGAGGGACATCATCACGAAAGTGGGGGGGGGCATTCCCGGCGGCAAGAAGTTCAAGGCCGTGCAGACCGGCGGCCCCTCCGGCGGCTGCATCCCCGAGTCGATGCTGGACCTGCCGGTGGATTTCGACGAGCTGACCAAGGCGGGCTCCATGATGGGGTCAGGCGGCATGATCGTCATGGATGAAGACACCTGCATGGTGGATATCGCCCGATACTTCATCGACTTCCTCAAGGACGAATCCTGCGGCAAGTGCACCCCGTGCCGGGAGGGGATCCGCCAGATGCTCGCGGTCCTAACCAGGATCACCGCTGGCAAGGGAAAAGAGGGTGACGTCGAACTCCTGGAGGAGCTGGCGGAGTCCATGGGGGCGGCACTTTGCGCCCTGGGCAAAAGTGCCCCCAACCCGGTCCTCAGCACCATCCGCTACTTTAGGGACGAGTACGAGGCCCACATCAGGGACAAGAAATGCCCGGCCCTCTCATGCAAGGAGATGATCGCCTTCCATATCGATCCGGAGAAGTGCAAGGCCTGCGGCAGCTGCTTCAGGCAGTGCCCCGCCGAGGCGATCCACGGCGGCAAGAAGCTGATTCACATCATCGACCAGGAAAAGTGCACGAAGTGCGGAACCTGCCTGGATGTCTGCCCGTCACGCTTCGGCGCGGTTCGGAAGATTTCCGGCGAACCGGTTCCGGCCCCTGTCCCTGAAGACAAACGAGCTATTGCCTGAGAGAGAAAACCATGAGCGAAATCAACTTGACGATTGATGGGAAAGAGGTTGTCGCCACCGAAGGGATGACCATTCTGGATGCGGCGAAGTCAGTTGGGATTTCCATCCCCACGCTGTGCCACCACGAGAAGCTTGAGCCCTACGGCGGGTGCCGCATTTGCACGGTGGAAGTGGAGGTCCGCGGGTGGCCGAAGCTGGTCGCCGGCTGCATCTATCCGGTGGAGAAGGGGCTGGTGGTACGGACCAGGACCGAGAAGGTGGACAAGGTCCGCAAGGTGCTGCTGGAGGAGATGCTGGCGCACGCTCCCGACTCCGAGGAGCTGAAGGCGCTGGCCCAGGAGTACGGGGCGGACAGGGATCGCTTTGAGAAACATCCCTCCTTCTGCATCCACTGCGGCCTCTGTGTCAGGTACTGTGCCGAGATAAAAAAGAAGAATGCCGTAGGATTTGTTGACAGGGGGTCAAACCGTGAGATAAGCTTCATTCCGGAAATAGCCGCCAAGGAATGCTGGGACTGCAAGGAGTGTTTCCCGCTCTGTCCCACTTCGGCGCTGCAGGCGGCATACGTGCTGGCCGGGGCGCTGATGACACCTCCCGAGGAGGCACATTCAGGCGGCTGCGGGTGCTCATGTTCATGCGGCTCCGCGCCGGAACAGGCCGGATAGAATCTTACCTCAAGGAGGAATCACGTGAACCCATTGGCTGTTGAATTGAATGATCTGCTTGCCCAGCACAATCCCTACGTTCTGGAGATGCTGTCCGATCTCGGCAAGAACCTTTTCTTTCCGAAAGGGATCCTGACCCAGTCGGCTGAGGCAAAGGAGAAGGCTCACAAATTCAATGCAACCATCGGCATTGCCACGGAAAACGGCGGGCCGATGTACCTGCAGTGCATCCAGGACAAGCTGTCCGCCTTTGATCCAAAGGACATCTATCCCTATGCTCCCCCCGCGGGCAAGCCGGAGCTGCGCTCCCTCTGGCGGGAGAAGATGCTGCGGGAAAACCCCAGCCAGCAGGGTAAGCACTTCAGCAACCCCATTGTCACCAACGCGCTGACCCACGGTCTCTCCATCGTGGGCGACATGTTCCTCGACAAGGGAGATCACCTGCTCCTCCCGGACATGCTCTGGGGGAACTACAACCTGACCTTCGGTACCTGCTGTGGGGCCGTCATCAGGAAATATCCGACCTTCACCGTAAACGGCGGCTATGACGTCGATGCGTTCAAGGCGGAGCTGAAGAACAGCGCCGAGGAAAAGGGGAAGGCGGTTGTGCTGCTCAACTTCCCCAACAACCCGAGCGGCTACACCCCGACCGTTGCCGAGGGGGATGCGCTGGTGGCCGCCATCAAAGAGGTGGCGGAGGGTGGCTGTAACATCGTTGCCATCACCGACGATGCCTATTTCGGCCTCTTCTACGAAGACAGCCTGAAAGAGTCCCTCTTCGGCAAGCTCGCCAACCTTCACCCCCGCATCCTGGCGATCAAGCTGGATGGCGCCACGAAGGAGGAGTTCGTCTGGGGCTTCCGTACCGGCTTCATCACCTTTGCCGATGGCAACAGCTATGAGAACGCACCGGTCATGACTGCCCTTGAGAAGAAGGCCATGGGGATCATTCGCGCCCGCATCTCCAACTGCCCGCACCCCTCCCAGACGTTCGCCATTGAGGCGCTCCGTTCGCCGAAGTTCCTTGAGCAGAAGGAAGAAAAATTCCAGGTTCTCAAGGGGCGCGCCCTCAAGACGAAGGAAGTTCTGAACAGCGGCAAGTTCGACAAGGCCTGGGACTACTACCCGTTCAACTCCGGCTATTTCATGTGCCTGAAGCTCAAGACCGTGGATGCCGAAAAGCTGCGTGTCCATCTGCTTGACAAGTACGGTGTCGGGGCCATATCCATCGGTAAGACCGACCTGCGCATCGCCTTCTCCTGCATCGACGAAAAGGATATCCCCGAACTCTTCGCCACTATTCACCAGGCGGTGCAGGATCTTTCGTAATCTCTCCTCGTATCGGATATTGTTAACAAGTAAAGGCGGTTGGGTTTTCCCAGCCGTCTTTTTTTATGTGCGCCAGGCATGGCGCGTGGCGCGCAAGCGCCATCCACTCAACTGTGGTGGTTGAGTGGTGACTTGGAGGTGAAAGTCCTCTACGGACCCTGATGACGGGAACCGTTAGCCGAACAGCAAGGGTGTCCGGGGTGACCCGGAATCTGAAGGAAGCTGTAAGCAAAGCCCCGGCCTGACGAACAGGAATCGCATGAGGCAGCCATACCGGCCGAAGAAATCAGCACAAGAAGCCGTAGGAGTCGCGCGGCGCAGATGCTGGCGTTACGACTGGGTGCTTGATCTCGATATCAAGGGTTTCTTTGATGCAATCGATCATGAACTCCTGATGCGGGCGGTATTTGCCCACTGGCAATTTCTTCAGATATGGGCTGGACGATAAGAGCCGGATGAGCCGAGAGGTTCACGTCCGGTTCTGTGAGAGCGTGGGGGTGAGATTCCCCGGCGCTACTCGACTGGGAGGACGGCGGGAGTAATCCCGCCTCCTACCCAATATTTCTCAGTTCTATTCCTCATTTTATTACATAAAATAGCTTGCCCAAAATTATGTATTGTGGTACTTAAATACCATAATACGTAGGTGAGTGTCACCTGGTGCTAGTTTCTGCCGAAATCATGGAGAATTCCTATTCGGGTACGCATATGAAAGAACAGATTTTCATCCGTAACGCCAGACCGTCTGATTTCGACGCCGTAATTGCCCTGGATGAAACGGGCCATGTCGAAGGAAAACAGGCCTATTGGCGCAGGATCTTCGAGCACTACGTGAACTGCGGGGACGATGCCTGCCATTTTCTTATATCCGAAATCAATGACACGGTCGTCGGCTTCATTGTCGGTGAAGTCCGTGCCTGGGAATTCGGCTCCCCCCCATGCGGATGGGTCTTCGCGCTTTCGGTTTCGCCACGGAATCGGAAGATGGGGATCGGGCAGCGGATGTTTGAGGAGATCTGCGACTGCCTGAAACGTTCCGGGGCTGCAACCGTGCGGACAATGGTGGAACGCGAGGACAAGCTGACCTTGTCGTTCTTCCGCAACCAGGGGCTGTCTTCCGGCAAGTATGTGGAACTGGAGACATCATGAGCGTAGCAGGGGAATCGACCATGAAGAGCATCTACCACTACGACAAAGGTAAACTGGCGGCAACGGAGAAAGAGTTCGTGGGTGAGTTTCCGCTCCTCTTGAATGTCAACGGCCGGGAGATCGCCACCCTCATCGCCTCGCCCCATGATCTCCGTTTTCTCGTCGCCGGATTCCTGCGGTTGCAGGGGTTCGTGGAGAAAGTGGAGGACTTCCAGCTTCTCTCGGTCTGCAATGATTTCGGCATTGCGCGGGTTCAGATCAAGGGGGAACTGCCGGAGAAACTGAAGCCGGTCCTCACGTCGGGATGCGGCACCGGGATTACCTTCACGATTCCGCAGGCCACTAAGGGACGGTCCGGTTCCCCTGCGGACAGGCATTTCTCGCCTACGGCAGTTTTCGCCATGATGGAAGAGCTGGCCAGGAAGGCGGAGGGGTACCGCAGCCACGGCGGGATGCACTCGGCGGCGGTGGGGGACGGTTCCATCGTCCTCTACGCGGAGGATCTGGGCCGGCACAACACCCTGGACCGGATAGCCGGGGAGGCGCTGCTGAGAGGGATAGACCTGGCCGGCACGATGCTGGTCACGTCGGGGCGGGTCTCAACGGAGATGGTGGCGAAATGCGTTCTTCTCGGCATTCAACTCATTGCCTCCCGAACCTCTCCCACGGATATGGCGGTCAGGATGGCGGATGAAGCGGGTATAACCATGATCGGCTACGTGCGGGGCGGAAGGTTTGAGCTCTATACCCATCCCGAGCGACTGCAGGTTGACTTATCGGAGGAGGGGGGCTGTGCGTGTGCCACCGGCATATAGTCGCTGGAGTGGCCAGGACGGAATCTGTCCGGGATTAATTTCAATCACGGGCAAAATTCTCTTGACTTAAAATCGGTATTCCGGTACTTGTTTACTTGAAGGTGACAGTGTTTTATTTGCCGCATGTGGGAACAGAGGCAAGTCATATACAAACTGCCTGGGAAAGGCCCGAAAGGAGACGAAAATGAGTGTTACTACAGAACTGACGGATTACATGGGGTTCCAGGGACTTCTGACCGACGAGGAGAAACTCGTTCGTGAGACTGCCCGCAAGTTCGTCAATGATGAGGTGCTGCCGATCATCGAGGAGCACGCCCTGAACGAGACCTTTCCCAGCCACCTGATCCCCAAGATGGGCGAGCTCGGTTTTTACGGTCCGAACCTCCCTGAGAAGTACGGCTGTGCCGGTCTTTCCAACGTGGCCTACGGCCTGCTGATGTACGAACTGGAGCGCGGCGACTCGGGCCTTCGCAGCTTTGCCTCGGTCCAGGGCTCCCTGGTCATGTATCCCATCTATGCCTACGGCAGCGAGGCCCAGAAAGAGTACTGGCTCCCCAAGCTTGCCGCCGGTGAGAAGATCGGCTGTTTCGGCCTTACCGAGCCGGACTTCGGCTCCAACCCGGCCGGGATGCGCACCAACGCCGTGCGTGAAGGAAACGGCAAGTGGCGGATCAACGGCTCCAAGATGTGGATCACCAACGGCAGTGTCGCCGACGTGGCCGTGGTCTGGGCCAGGACCGACGAGGGGGTCAGGGGCTTCCTGGTGGAGAAGGGTACCCCCGGCTTCTCCGCTCCCAAGATGCACGGCAAGTGGAGCCTGCGGGCCTCCGTCACCTCCGAGCTCGTCTTCGAGGACGTCATCGTTGACGAGGAGAAGAGCCTCCTCCCCAACGTGAAAGGTCTGAAGGGCCCCTTGGGGTGCCTCACCCAGGCTCGCTACGGTATCGCCTGGGGCGCCCTGGGCGCAGCCGACGCCTGCTACCAGGCTGCTCTCGAATACTCCCTGAGCAGGATCCAGTTCGACAAGCCCATTGCCTCGTACCAACTGCAGCAACGGAAACTTGCCGAAATGGTCACCGAGATCACCAAGGGGCAGCTGCTGGTCATGCAGTTGGGGCGCCTCAAGGATCAGGGTAACTACTCTCCGGCCCAGGTTTCCATGGCCAAGATGAACAACGTCCATGTGGCCATCAATATCTGCCGCACGGCCCGGACCATGCTGGGGGCCAACGGCATCATGAGCGAGTACCCGATCATGCGCCATGCCAACAACCTGGAGGCGGTCTACACCTACGAGGGTACCCACGACATGCACCTCCTGATTATCGGCGAGAAAGTCACCGGCATTTCGGCCTTCCGGTAAGGAGCGACAGATATGAGTGACGTTTATGTAATCGAATCGCTGCGCACCCCCCTCGGATCCTTCGGGGGGGAGTTGTCCGATGTGGAGGCGCCGCGCCTGGCCGCCACCGTCATCCGGGAGCTGCTTCAGCGCTCCGGTCTTCCTGCCGAAGGCGTGGACGAGGTGATTATCGGCCAGGTTCTCGCGGGAGGGACGGGGCAGGCCCCAGCCCGGCAGGCCATGCGCTACGCAGAACTCCCCGACAGCATCCCTGCCTTGACCATCAACAAGGTCTGCGGCAGCGGCCTCAAGGCGCTCATGCTCGGCGCCGATGCCATCCGTCTCGGTGATGCCGGCGTGGTTGTCGCCGGCGGCATGGAGAACATGTCCCTGGCCCCCTATCTCCTCGCCAAAGGCCGTAACGGCTATCGGCTGGGTAACGGCGAACTGGTCGACCTCCTGGTACATGACGGCCTTCAGGACCCTTACAGCGGCAACCACATGGGGGTGATCGCCGAGGCCACCACGGAAAAACACGGCATTTCCCGCGCGGATCAGGATGCCTTCGCCTTCCGTTCCTACCAGAAAGCCCAGACAGCGGTAAAAGAAGGAATCTTCCGGGATGAAATCGTTCCGGTCGTAAAAAAGGGGCGCAAGGGGGACGTGACCGTCAGTGACGACGAAGAGCCGTTCAAGGTTGATTTCCCCAAGCTGATGGGGCTGAAAGGCGTCTTCAAGAAAGACGGGACCATCACCGCCGGCAATGCCTCCACCATTAACGACGGCGCTGCCCTGACGCTTCTGGCCAGCGGCGAAGCGGTGAAGAAATATAATCTCAAACCCAAGGCGCGGCTGGTGGCCTATGCATCCAACAGTCTGCATCCCGACCAGTTCACCGAGGCGCCGGTGGGGGCGATCGAAAAGGTCTGCGCCAAGGCCGGTCTGAAGCCCGCTGATATCGATCTGTTCGAGATCAACGAGGCCTTTGCCGCCGTGACCATGCTTGCCATCAAACAACTGGGACTCGATGAGGAAAAGGTCAACGTCAACGGCGGGGCCGTGGCCATCGGCCATCCCCTCGGGGCAAGCGGCGGACGCCTGGCCGCAACCGTCGTCCGCGAACTGCATCGTCGCCAGGCTCGCTATGGGCTCGCCACGCTCTGCATCGGGGGTGGCGAAGCGGTGGCGGCAATCTTCGAGCGGGTCTGAAAACCATTTGAAACACAGAGCAACTGAGCAACGGAGAAAGACAAAAATTTCTATTTTATTCAAACCCTGTTTTCTCTGTTGCTCAGTTGCTCCGTGTTATTCCGTTTTTGAAATGGAGGCAGGTAATGGTTAGCAAAATCGGTGTACTCGGCGCAGGGCAGATGGGGAGCGGCATCGCCCATGTGCTGGCCCAGCAGGGAATAGAGGTGGTGCTGTTCGATATCGCCGAGGCGCAGCTTGCCAAGGCTGTGACCGGCATCGAAAAGAACCTGGAGCGCCAGGCCAAGAAGGGGCAGCTGGAAAGCGCCGCTATCCCGGCCATCATCGGGCGCATCCGCACCACCCAGGACATGGAGGATCTGGCCGACTGCGATATGGCCATCGAGGCGGTGACCGAGAAGGAAGCCCTGAAGCTGGAGATCTTCAGGAAGCTGGACGGAATCGTGAAAGCAGGGGCGATCCTCGCCTCCAACACCTCGTCGATACCCATCACCCGCATTGCGGCGGTGACCGGACGGCCCGACAAGGTCATCGGCATGCACTTCATGAATCCGGTGCCGGTCATGCAGCTCGTAGAGGTGATCCGGGGGCTCGCCACCAGCGATGAGACCTTTGCCGCCACCACGGCGCTTGTGGCAAGGCTCGGCAAGGAGACGGCGGTATCCGCCGACTATCCCGGTTTCATCGTGAACCGCATCCTCATCCCCATGATCAACGAGGCGGCCTTTGCCCTCTTCGAGGGGATCGCCACGGTGGAGGACATCGACAAGGGGATGAAGCTCGGCACCAACCAGCCCATGGGGCCCCTGACCCTGGCCGACTTCATCGGCCTCGACACCTGCCTCGCCATCATGAACGTCCTCCACGAAGGATTCAAGGATAGCAAGTACCGCCCCTGTCCGCTCCTGGTCAAGATGGTTGAGGCCGGGTATCTGGGCCGCAAGACGGGTCGGGGATTCTACACCTACTGATTGGGGGAGATGCCATGGGAACCGAGAATCTGCTAGTTGACATAAAAGATGGCGTGGCGCTTCTGACCATCAACCGGCCCAAGGTGCTGAACGCCCTTCACACCTCGGTGATTGCCGAGTTGCAGGAGACCTTCGAGGCGTTGAACGCCAACCAGGCCGTCAAGGTGATCGTCATCACGGGCAGCGGCGAGAAGGCCTTCGTTGCCGGGGCCGACATCGCCGAGATGGCGGTCATGGACGCCCAGCAGGCCCTCGTTTTCGCCCGCACGGGACAGAAGCTGGTGAACTTTATCGGCACCATGCCCAAGCCGGTCATCGCCGCCGTCAACGGCTTTGCCCTGGGGGGAGGGATGGAGCTGGCCCTGGCCTGCGATTTCATCTACGCCTCGGAAAACGCCAAGATGGGACTGCCGGAGGTGACCCTCGGGATCATGCCCGGATTCGGCGGTTCCCAAAAGTTCGCACGGCTCCTGGGGCGCAGCCGGGCCAACGAGCTGATCTTCACCGGAAAGATGCTGACTGCCACCGAAGCGAAGGAGTGGGGGGTCGTCAACGCCGTCTTCCCGGCCGCGGAACTGGTGGGAAAAGCCCTTGAGACAGCCGCCAGGATCGTCGGCAACGGCCTCCTCGGGGTCGCCCATGCCAAGGAAGCCATCCGCCGGGGCCTCGATATGACTGAACCGGACGGCATGGACTACGAGTCGGTCCTCTTCGCCTCCCTCTTCGCATCCCGTGACCAGAAGGAAGGGATGGGGGCCTTTGTGGAAAAGCGGAAACCGAACTTTACCGGGTCGTAAGACTTTGTTCGAGATGTGAACCTATCAACACTATTGGAGATTGAGCCATGGAAGCTACCCGCGAACTCTATTGGAATATCGGCCACGGGGCATCGGTCCTCATACCGATGTATCTCTTCACCTTCGTTGCCCTGGGATTTCTGGTGCGAAGCGGGTTGCAGCGGCTGAATATCTACAAGCAGGGGAAGCCCCTGAACCGCTTTGACCAGCGTGATGTGCGCATCAAAAACCTCCTGAAGAACGTCCTGTTGCAGAGCAAGGTGCTGAAGGTCAAGGGTCCGGGCTATGCCCACGGGCTCTTCTTCTGGGGGTTCTTTCTCCTCTTCATTGGCACTGTTTTCGTGGCTCTCCAGGCCGACTTCACCGATCTTCTGTTCGGGTTCCGTTTTCTTCACGGGGACTTCTACCTCATCTTCTCGGCAGTGCTCGACCTTGCCGGTCTCGTGGCCATCGCCATGCTCGCCGGGTTCTTCGTCCGCCGCTACCTGGTGCGCCCCGAGGGGCTTGAAACCACCCGCGACGACGCCATCATGCACGGCCTCCTCTTCGCCATTCTCATCACCGGTTTTGTGATCGAAGGGGCCCGGATGGCCGTGACCGAACTCCCCAACAACATGGCCCTGGCGGCGTGGTCGCCGGTGGGCCTCGTGGTGGCCAAGGGACTCTCCGGCATGGGTGAGGGTTCCCTCCGGGCCCTCCACCAGGGGATGTGGTGGCTCCACTTCGCTCTCGTCATCGGCTTTATCTGCTCCATTCCCTTCACCAAGTTCCGTCACATCCTCACCACCAGCGCCAACTACTTCCTGGCTGATCTTGGCCCCAAGGGCGCCCTCGTCACCCTCAACATGGAGAGCGAGGACGCCGAGAGCTTCGGCGCGGCCCAGATCAAGGACCTGACCTGGAAAGACGTCTTCGACACCGACGCCTGCACCAAGTGCAAGCGCTGCCAGGATCGCTGTCCGGCCCACAACACCGAAAAGCCCCTCTCACCCATGAAGGTCATCAACCAGTTGGGCGAGGTGGCCTCCTCCAATCCGGACGCGAACCTCATCGAGACTGTGAGCAAGGACGCCCTCTGGTCCTGCACCACCTGCCGGGCATGCCAGGAAATCTGCCCGGCCAGCATCGAGCATGTGGGTAAGATCGTGGACATGCGCCGCAACATGGTGCTGATGGAAGGGGAATTCCCCGGCGAAGAGGTCATGGTGGCCATGGACAACACCGAGGTGAACGGCAACCCCCTCGGTCTGGCGTTCGCCTCCCGGGGCGACTGGGCCGAAGGGCTTCCGGTCACGCGCCTCTCCGACGACGCCGAGGTGGACATCCTCTACTTTGTCGGCTGCTATGCATCCTTTGACAAGCGCAACATCAAGGTCGCCACCAGCTTCGTTCAACTCTGCGCCGCGGCCGGCGTCAAGGTCGGCATCCTCGGCAAGGAGGAGAAATGCTGCGGCGAGCCGATGCGGAAACTGGGGAACGAATACCTCTACCAGTCCATGGCCACTGAGAACATTGAGACCATGGAGTCCTACAAGGTGAAAAAGGTTGTCACCGCCTGTCCCCACTGCTTCAACACCCTGACCAAGGATTACCGTGATCTCGGCTTCAGCATCGAGACCGAGCACTACACCACCTTCCTGAACCGTCTCATCCAGGAAGGGAAACTCAAGGTGAAGGCCGATGGCTTCGACTGCACCTACCACGACTCCTGCTACATCGGCCGCCACAACGACCTCTATGAAGAGCCGCGGGCCTTGGTGGCGGCAGCGGGCGGCACCATCCGCGAGATGGAACGGAGCAGGGCGGAGGGGTTCTGCTGCGGCGCCGGCGGCGGGCGGATCATGGCCGAAGAGAAACTGGGGAGCCGAATCAGCGGCAAGCGCGCCCTGATGGCGGCGGAAACCGGCACCGGCACCCTCGTCTCCAACTGTCCCTTCTGTCTCACCATGTTCGAGGACGGGATCAAGGGAGCGGAGCTGGAAGGGAAGCTCGTTCCCCGGGATATAGCCGAGATCCTGGTGGAAAGGGTGATTGCCTGAGAAATGAGGCTCCTGCAAAGCTACGGTTTGCAGGAGCCTCACGAGTTGCTCCAGGGAGAATGCCATGAATTCAAACCCTGATGAACAGGAGCTGCTTGCCGTACCCCGATCGGGCGGGGCAAGCAGCTCCCCTGCCATAACCATGCATGGCTATCGATGCATTAGAACAAATCTCGCACGCTGCTGCACTGATGGTCACTTCCATATGCCGCCATGAAAAGTGAAATTTTTGCTTGCCATTAAATTGGTATTGAAGTACCGTATTGCTAAATTGGTACTGCGATACGGGAATAAAAAAAACTGACTCGCGGGAGGAATCGGATGAACATCCACGAATACCAGGCAAAAGCAATCCTTCGCAGATTCGGCGTACCCGTTCCTGACGGGCACGTCTGCTATAACGGCGCGAGCGCCCGTGAATGGGCCAAGCGTCTCGGTGACGGCCCCTGGGTGGTGAAGGCCCAGATCCACGCCGGCGGCCGCGGCAAGGGTGGGGGGGTCAAGCTGGCCCGCACCAACGAAGAAGTCCAGCTCATCGCCCGCAACATGCTCGGCATGACCCTGCGCACCCATCAGACCGGTCCCGACGGCAAGGTCGTCACCCGGGTCCTGGTGGAGAACGGCTGCAACATTGACCGGGAGCTGTACGTGAGCCTCCTGGTGGATCGGTCCACCTCCAAAGTGACGGTCATGGCCTCCACCGAAGGGGGGATGGACATTGAGGAAGTGGCGGAAAAAACCCCGGAGAAGATCTTCAAGGAAGCCATCGACCCCCTGGTGGGTCTGACCCCGTTCCAGTGCCGCAACCTGGCCTTCAGCCTGGGGCTCACCGGGAAACTTCTTCCCAAGGCGCAGAAGCTCCTGGAGAATCTCTACACCACCTTCATCGCCTGCGACTGCTCGCTTCTCGAAATAAATCCCCTGGTCGTCACCAAGGAAGGGGACCTTCTGGCCCTGGACGCCAAATTCGGCTTTGACGATAACGCCATCTTCCGGCACCTGCAGATCGCCGACATGCGCGACTACGACGAGGAGGATCCCAACGAGGTTGAGGCCTCCCAGCATGACCTCTCCTACGTCTCCCTGAACGGCAACATCGGCTGCCTCGTGAACGGCGCCGGTCTCGCAATGGCCACCATGGACATCATCAAGTTCTCCGGCGGCGAGCCGGCCAACTTCCTGGACGTGGGGGGCGGGGCCACCATCGAGCGGGTCACCGAGGCCTTCAAGATCATCCTCTCCGACAAGAACGTGAAGGGGATCTTCGTCAACATCTTCGGCGGCATCATGAAGTGCGACGTCATCGCCACCGGCGTCATCGAGGCGGCGCGGCAGGTATCGCTCCAGGTGCCGCTCGTGGTACGGCTCGAAGGGACCAACGTGGCCCTCGGCAAGCAGATGCTGGCTGAGAGCGGGCTCAATATCGTGGCCGCCGACGGCATGGCCGACGGAGCACAGAAAATCGTCCAGGCCGTTGCCGCCTGAGGAGGGGAGAGAGATGAGCATTCTTATCAATAAAGACACGAAAGTCATCACCCAGGGCCTCGGCGCCACCGGCCTCTTTCACGCGCAGGGGGCCCGGGAGTACGGCTCGCAGATGGTCGGCGGCGTCACCCCCGGCAAGGGGGGGACGGTTATCGACGGCTTCCCCGTCTACGATACGGTGAGGGATGCGGTCTACCAGACCGGCGCCACCGCCTCGGTCATCTACGTACCGCCGCCGTTTGCGGCTGACGCCATCATGGAGGCGGTCGACGCCGGCATCGAGCTGGCCATCTGCATCACCGAGGGGATCCCGGTTCTCGACATGGTGAAGGTGAAGCAATACATGCAGGGGAAAAAGACCCGGCTCGTGGGCCCCAACTGCCCCGGGGTCATCACCCCGGGCGAGTGCAAGATCGGCATCATGCCTGGCTACATCCACAAGCCGGGGAAAGTGGGGGTTGTCTCCCGCTCCGGCACCCTTACCTACGAGGCGGTCTGGCAGCTCACCAACGTGGGTCTCGGCCAGTCCACCTGCGTCGGCATCGGGGGCGATCCGGTGAACGGCACCAACCACGTGGACGTGCTCCGGATGTTCGAGGAGGACCCGGATACCGAGGCGGTGATCATGATCGGCGAGATCGGCGGCAACTCCGAGGAAGAGGGGGCTCGCTTCGTCAAGGAGCACATGACCAAGCCGGTGGCAGCCTACATCGCCGGGATCACCGCCCCTCCGGGCAAGCGCATGGGTCACGCCGGCGCCATCATTGCCGGCGGCAAGGGGACGGCCACGGAGAAGGTCGCCATTCTGGAAGAGTGCGGCATCAGCGTGGCCCAAAGCCCCGCCGACATGGCCAAGGCGCTCCTGAAAGTGTACAAGCCCGACGGGCTGAAGATAGCGGTTTAACCGGAAAGTGCATTTGAAACACTGAGGTATCCTGATGACGATGGACACTCCCGCTTGGTAAACTACCGAGAGGGAGGTAAACATGAAACAGCAGCAGCG